>NZ_JASATH010000017.1:0-65085 GCF_038440215.1 Inquilinus sp. OTU3971
ACAAAACCCCCGCTCTGGCCGGCCGCGTGCGGGGGGGGCCCCCCGCGCCCACCCCAGCACTCCCTCCATGATCCGGCCATGCGATGTCGGGTTCGCTGTCGCGAACCCAACCTACCTGTCCTGGATGAACGCCTCGATCAGCCGGTTCACCTCGGCGGCCGCCTCCATATGGACCATGTGGCCCTTGCCGTCGAAGCGGTACACCGGGATCGCGGTTGGCAGCCCGTCGGTATGGGCGGCCGGCACGATCGCGTCGGCGGTGCCCCAGATCACCTGGATCGGCACTTTCGCGCCGCCGATCCGGTCACGCAGCGACACCGCCTGACGGCCGCCGGGGAAGAAGGCGCCGGCGATCGTCTTCAGCGCCGCCTCGACCCCGTCCAGGCGCTTGTACTTGAGCACGTCCTCAACCAGGTCGCGGGTGACCAGCTCGGGATCGGCGAACAGCGCCTCGAGATGCGGCTTCAGGTCCTTGCGCTTCTGCGCGCCGATGAAGCCGTCGATGTAGCCGCTATTGATCTCGGCCCCGAGGCCGGCCGGGGCGATCAGCGTCGCCGACGCCACCCGGTCCGGCGCGTCCAGCGCCAGGGACAGCGCCACCGCCCCGCCCATGGAATGGCCGACCAGATGCGCCCTGGCGATGCCGGCAGCGTCGAGATAGGCCAGCACCGCCGCGGACAGCGCGGCGATATCGCCGGCGCCGACCTCCTTGCCGGAGCCGCCATGGCCCGGCAGGTCGATGGCGTGCACCGGGCGGCCGGTCAGCGCCGGCTGGGTGAACAGCCAGTTGTTGAGGTCGCCGCCGAAGCCGTGGATCAGGACCACCGGCGTGCCGTCGCCCTCGCCCGTCACCAGCACCCGGACCGGCCGGCCGCCGGCCTGCACGATCTTGGGCTCGGGCGGCGGGGCGGCGCTTTCGGCAGCCGCCGCAGCTTCCGCCTGGAAAGCCGTGATGAAGCGGTCGAGCTCGCCGTCGTCGACCTCGCCCTCGACCACGACGCCGAGCAGGGCGCCGACCGGCAGGGTCTGCCCCTCCTCGGCCACCCGCCGGCGCAGCGTGCCGGCGACCGTCGATTCCAGCGCGTTGGTGATCTTGCTGGTCTCGATGTCGACGATCTCCGTGCCCGGCTCGATCCGCGCCCCCTCCTCCGCCGTCCAGGCGGCGAGCAGGCCCTCGGTCATCGCCAGGCCCCATTTCGGCATGGTGATCGGGTGGATGGTCCCGGTCATTCGGCAGCCTCCCGCCGGTCCGGCGCGCCCATCACCGTGCGCACCGCCGCCGCCGCCTTGTCGGCGTTCGGGATGTACAGATCCTCCAGCGCCGCCGAGAACGGCACCGGCACATGCGGCGGCGACACCATCTTGATCGGCGCCTTCAGCGCGCCGAAGGCCTGGTCCGCCACCTGGGCCGAGATGTCGGTGGCGACGTTGCAGCGCGGGCTGGCCTCGTCCACCACCACCAGCCTTCCGGTCTCCTCCACGCTCTCCAGGATCGTGTCCATGTCCAGCGGCGAGGTCGTGCGCGGGTCGATGATGGTGCAGTCGATGCCCTCCTTGGCCAGCGCCTCGGCCGCCGCCTTGGCCATCTGCACCATGCGGCCGATGGCGACGATGGTGACGTCCTCGCCCTCGCGCACCAGGTTGGCCTCGCCGAAGGGGATGGTGTAGGGCTCGTCCGGCACCTCCTCCTCCATGTCGTACAGCACCTTGTGCTCGAAGAAGATCACCGGGTCGTCGTCGCGGATCGCCTGGATCAGCAGTCCCTTCGCCTCATAGGGCGAGGACGGGATGACGCATTTCAGCCCCGGGATATGGGTGAACACCGGGTACAGGCACTGGCTGTGCTGGGCCGCGGCGCGGAAGCCGGCGCCGTACATGGTGCGGATGGTCAGCGGCGTCACCGCCTTGCCGCCGAACATGTAGCGGAACTTGGCCGCCTGGTTGAAGATCTGGTCGAAGCAGACGCCCATGAAGTCGACGAACATCAGCTCGGCGACGGGGCGCAGCCCGCTGGCCGCCGCGCCGGCCGCGGCACCGATGAAGGCGCTTTCGGTGATCGGCGTGTCGAGCACACGGGCAGGCCCGAACTCCTTGTACAGGCCCTTGGTGACGCCGAGCGGCCCGCCCCAGGCGTCCTGCTCGCCCGGCGCGCCGGAGCCGCCGGAGATATCCTCGCCCATCAGGATCACGCGCGGGTCGCGCCGCATCTCCTGCGCCAGCGCCTCGTTGACCGCCTGGCGGAAGCTCTTTCTGCTCATGCCCTGCCCCCCTCAATACGAGACGTAGACGTCGGTCAAAAGATCGGCCGGCCCCGGCACCGCAGCGGCCTTGGCGTCGACCACGGCGCGGTCGATCGCCTGCCTGATCTCGGCGTCGATGGCCTCCATCTGCGCAACATCCAGCAGCCCGGCCTCGGTGACCCGGTTGCGGAACAGGTCGAGGCTGTCTCGCTGGGCCCGGATGGCGTCGACCTCGCCGGGGGCGCGGTAAGTCTGGGCGTCGCCCTCGAAATGGCCGTAGTAGCGGTTCAGCTTGACCTCGATCAGGGTCGGGCCGCCGCCCGACCGCGCCCGTTCGATGGCCTCCCGCGCGGCCTCCCACACCGCGAAGAAGTCGTGGCCGTCGACCATGATTCCGGGCATGCCGAAGGCCTGGGCCCGTTCGACGATGTCCTTGCAGCTGACCGAGTATTTGCTCGAGGTCGCCTCGGCATAGCCGTTGTTCTCGAACACGAAGATCGCCGGCAGCTTCCAGACCGTCGCCAGGTTCAGCGCCTCGCAGGTGGTGCCCTGGTTCGAGCCGCCGTCGCCGGTGAAGGACACGGCGACGCCGCCGGTGCCCAGCGTCTTGGCCGCCAGCGCGGCGCCGCAGATCAAGGGCGGGCCGCCGCCGACGATGCCGTTGGCGCCCATCATGCCCTTAGACAGGTCGGCGATGTGCATCGACCCGCCCTTGCCGCCGCACAGCCCGTCCCTGCGGCCGTAGATCTCCTTCATCATCGCCCCCGGATCGCAGTCCTTGGCGATGCAGTGGCCGTGGCCGCGATGGGTGCTGGCGATCGAATCGCGGTCGGTCAGGTGCAGGCAGACGCCGACGGCGCTGGCCTCCTCACCGGCATAGAGATGGACGAAACCAGGAATGTCGCCGGTGGCGAATTCGAGATGGACCCGATCCTCGAACTCCCGGATCAGGCGCATCTGTCGATAGGCACGCAAAAGGTCGTCGCGACTCAGCTGCATGGCCGTTCCTCCCGTTGCGGATCTTATGTCCGGCAATGAGCCTAACGCGCCATGCTTCGGGTTGGGAACCCGTCGCGTACCGTCTCCGCCTTTGGTCGAAGAAACCCTCTCCGGGTTACTGGCCGTTCGGCCGGATCGTCAGCGCCACCCGCCGGTTCTCCTGCCGCCCAGCGGCGGTGGCGTTGGTGGCGATCGGCTGGGCCTCGCCGGCGCCGCCGATGTTGATCCGCGGCGGATAGACCCCGCGCGAGGAGATGTAGTCGGCGACCGAGCGCGCCCGCGCCTCCGACAGCCGCTGATTGTACTCGGCCGAGCCGGTGTTGTCGGTGTGGCCGACCACGTCGATATAGGTGTTGGTGTACTGGTTCAGCGTCGCCGCGACGCTGTCGAGCGGGCCGTAGAATGCCGGCTTGATGGTCGCGGAATCGGTGGCGAAGGTGACGTCGCCCGGGATGTCCACGATCAGGTTGTCGCCACGGCGGGTGACATCGATGCCGGTGCCGGCTAGGTTGCGCCGCAGATCGGCCTGCTGTCGGTCCATGTAGTTGCCGATGGCGCCGCCGGCGAGCGCGCCGACGCCGGCGCCGATCAGGGCGCCCGTGCCCCGGTTGCCGCCGCTGACCAGGGCGCCGATGCCGGCCCCGGCCAAACCGCCGGCGGCCGCCCCGCCGATCGTGTTCGGCGCGCTGTCGAACTGGCACGACGCGACCGACGCGGCCAGGCCGATCACGATCAGGCATTTCGGGAAACGCATGGCATCCTCCTCGCAGGCAGTGGAGTGAGGATCGGCGCGAAACGTGGCTTCTTCAAGCCCCGCTCAGTTCCGCAGCACGATGCAGGCGCCGCCGGCCCGGCGCAGGCGGGTGCAGAACTGGTTGCCCTCGGCCCGGCTCTGGGCCGGCACGCTGACCCGGTAGAAGCGCCGCGTCCCCATGCTGAGCATCCGCGTGCCGACGATCATCGGCTGGATCTCCGCCATCAGCTGCGGGAAGCGCCGGCGGACGCGGTTGTACGAGGCCAGCGCCCGGCCCTTGGAGAAGTTGCCGGCGATCTGGACATGCCAGGGCGCGGTCGGCGACACCAGCTCGTCCCGGTCCGCCTCGGTCCTCAGCGACGCCAGGATCTCCAGGCAGGGCTTCGGGATGCCGTCGAAGGTCGGCACGCTGCCATCCGCCTTCGGCACCCATTCGTCGGCCGGGCGCTTGGTGACGAACAGCACATAGTCCTCGGTCTCCAGCGGCAGGAAGCCGCGGCCGCCGACCCAGCTCACGACCCGGTTCGGGCCGGCATTGTAGCCGGCGGCGGCGAGGCCGAGATTGCCGAACTGGTCGCGCAGCTCGGCCAGGAAGGCGGCGGAGGCGGGCAACGCCGTCTCCGGGTCGAACGGATCCGCCAGGTCGCGCATCTTGGCCGTGCCGGGCATGAACTGGGCCACGCCCTGCGCCCCCTTCGGGCTGACCGCGCGCGGCCGGA
Source organism: Inquilinus sp. OTU3971 (assembly GCF_038440215.1). Taxonomy (NCBI): domain Bacteria; kingdom Pseudomonadati; phylum Pseudomonadota; class Alphaproteobacteria; order Rhodospirillales; family Rhodospirillaceae; genus Inquilinus; species Inquilinus sp. OTU3971. Next base: position 4,713 of record NZ_JASATH010000017.1, read on the forward strand.
ACCGGCTCTCCTTCCAGATCAGCCGGGTGAAGAACTCCAGCGGCAGGTTCTCGGCGGCGGCGGACTGCTCGATCAGCCGGCACACCGCCTGCTCGACCGTCTCGTCCTGCGCCGCGGCTGCGGCCCCACAGGACAGCAGGGTCCAGACGACCCCGATCCAGCCCCATGACCGCACGCGCATCTCGGACCACCTCGCAACGATGTTGCGATTTGTACCCGCGGGCGGCGCGGCGACAAACCGATATTGACGGCATTCAATGCATTCGCTCAAAGTGGTCGGGATGTCAGACCAATTTTGCCGATCCACTGCGCAGACACTGCCGCCCCTCGATGTCCACCCGCCTTCGCTCCTCCCTGTCGCCGATCCGCACGCCGACGCGTGACGAGGCGGCCTTGGCGGCGATCGCGGAGCATGTCGAGCGCACCGGCATCAAGCCCGGCGAAAGGCTGCCGCCGGAGCGCGACCTGGCGGAGCAGCTGCAGGTCAGCCGCTCCACCGTGCGCGAGGCGTTGAAGCGCTGGGAAGGGCTGGGCATCGTCGAGATGCGCAAGGGCAGCGGCACCTATCTGAAGGTGCCGGTGTCGACCGCCAGCATCCATCGGCCGTTGACCATCGACCGCACCTCGGACGTCGCCACGCTCTTGCACACGCTGGAGGTGCGCCGGGCGCTGGAGGGCGAGGCCGCGGCGATCTGCGCCCGCCGGGCGACGCCTGAGCAGATCGCCGAGATCGGCCGCCGCCTCGACGTCATGGAAGCGCATCACACGAAGTACGGCGACGCGCCCGAGCAGGACTGGGAGTTCCACCAGTCGATCTTCCGCGCCACCGAGAACCCGATCTTCGGGCAGATCCTGGCGACCATGCGGGACGCCTTCCACCGCTTCTGGGAGAACCCGCTGGACATGCCGGATTTCGCCGGGCGCACCTTCCCCTATCACCGCGTGATGTATGACGCGATCGTCCGGCGCGACCCGGACGCCGCGCGCAACGCCGCGCTGACCATCATCGACATGGTCGATGAGGACATCCGAGACGCCGACCGCAGACGGACCCGATGACCGACGATTTCCCAATGCCCGACGCCTATGCGGCCGCCACGACCCTGGCGCATGACGACAGTTTCCCCGCGGGCGCGGTGGTGCCGCCGATCTACCAGACCTCGCTGTTCACCTTCGCCAGCTATGCGGAGATGGAGGCGGCGTTCTCCGGCCAGGTGAAGCGCCCGGTCTATTCCCGCGGCGACAACCCGACGGTGCAGGAGTTCGAGCGCAAGGTGGCGGCGCTGGAGGGGGCCGAGGCGGCGCGCGGCACCGCCAGCGGCATGGCGGCGATCAGCGCCGCGGTGCTCAGCATCGCCGGGTCCGGCGACCGCATCCTGTGCACCCGCCATGTCTATGGCGATGCCTACCGACTGTTCGAGAAGCTGCTGCCGCGGCTCGGCATCACGGTGGAGTATGTCGACGCGAGCGACCCGGCCGCGGTCGAGGCGGCGCTGCCCGGGGCCAAGCTGCTGTATCTCGAGAACCCGACCTCGATGATGTTCGAGCTGCAGGAGATCGGGCGGCTGGCGGCCCTGGCCAAGGCGCAGGGCGTGGCCACGATCATCGACAATTCCTGGGCCACGCCGCTGTTCCAGCAGCCGATCAGGCACGGCGTCGACCTGGTGGTGCACTCGGCCTCGAAATACCTGTCGGGGCACAGCGACACGGTGGCCGGGGTGATCGCCGGGTCGGCCGAGCGCCTGGCCCGGGTCAACGACCTGACCCACCCCTATCTCGGCGGCAAGCTGTCGCCCTTCGAGGCCTGGCTGCTGATCCGCGGCATGCGCACCCTGCCGCTGCGCATGCGCCAGCACCAGGAGAGCGGCCTGACCATCGCCCGCCGCCTGGCCGACCATCCGCTGGTCACCCGGGTGCTACACCCGGCCTTCTCCAACCACCCCGGCGGCGCCACGCTGACCGGCCACAGCGGCCTGTTCTCCTTCGAGGTCGAGGAGCAGGTCGACGTGCCACGCCTGGTCGACGCGCTGAAGCTGTTCAAGCTCGGCGTCAGCTGGGGCGGGCATGAGAGCCTGGTGGTCCCGGCCCGCGCCTCGCTGCGCCAGGCGCAGGGGCCGAACTCGATGGCCGATTTCGGGGTCACCCAGCGCATCGTCCGGCTCGCCGTGGGGCTCGAGGACACCGAGGACCTGTGGGCCGATCTCGCCCGCGCCCTCGATACTTCCGTGAACTGATCTTCGTTCTGTAAACAGGGAGGCAAAAATGAAACGTCTGTTGCTCCTGGCCGGTCTGGCCGCCATCGCCTTCGCCGGCCCGGCGCTGGCCGACACCAACCTCAAGCTGGTCGAGGTCATCACCAGCCCACAGCGCACCGAGTTCCTGAAGGGCCAGATCGCCAAGTTCGAGGCCGCCAACCCCGGCGTCCATGTCGAGATCGTCTCGCTGCCCTGGGGCGAGGCGTTCGAAAAATTCCTGACCATGGTCCAGGCCGGCGAGACCCCGGACATCGCCGAGATGCCGGAGCGCTGGATGTCGCTCTACGCCAACAACGGCCAGCTCGAGGACCTCGGCCCCTACATCGCCAAATGGGATGAGGCCAAGACCCTGGGCGACCGGGCGGTGCAGTTCTCGAAGACCGTGAACGACACCCCCTACATGGTGCCCTACGGCTTCTATCTGCGCGGCCTGTACTGGAACAAGAAGCTGTTCCAGGAGGCCGGTGTCGCGGCGCCGCCGAAGACGCTCGACGAGTTCATGGATGTGTCGAAGAAGATCGCGGCGCTGGGCGGCGGCAAGACCGGCTACTGCCTGCGCGGCGGCAAGGGCGGCACCGGCGGCACCGCCTTCTTCATGCTGACCATGGACGGCAAGGGCAAGTTCTTCAACGACGACGGCACCTCGACCCTCGGCGACGCCGACGCGGCCAAGGGCATGCAGTTCCTGGTCGACCTGTACAAGGCCGGCGGCGCGCCGAAGGACAGCCTGAACTGGGGCTTCAACGAGACCGTCACCGGCTTCTACTCCGGCACCTGCGCGATGCTGGACAATGATCCGGACGCCATGATCGGCATCCTCGACCACATGAAGCCCGAGGATTTCGCGGTGGCGCCGATGCCGCTCGGGCCCGGTGGCCACGCCTATCCCTCGATCGGCTATGCCGGCTGGTCGATGTTCGCCAACAGCGAGCACAAGGAGGAGAGCTGGAAGCTGATGTCCTTCCTGCTCGACAGCGTCCAGAACAAGGAATGGGCCAAGTTCGTCGGCGTGCTGCCGATCCACAAGGGCGCCGAGCAGGACGAGCATTTCGCTGGCGAGCGCTATGCCGGCTGGTTCCAGGAGCTGAACGACCCGCGGTGGCAGCCGATCCCGTGGCCGGCCCATCTCGAGGAGTTCGGCTATTTCTTCGACGTGATGTCGGTGCAGAGCTTCCAGGAGGCCCTGCTGGGCCAGGAGCCGGCCGCCGACGTCGCCAAGGAGTGGGCGGACTACCTCACCGCCGCGCAGCAGAAGTTCCTGGCCGGCAAGAAGTGATACCTGCCGTCGGAGCGCTGGCCGTCATCCCGTGCGCGCTGCGGCACGAAGTGCTGCTGCGCAGACACGGGATCTCAGCGCGGCTCCGGCGAGATCCCGGTTCTGCAGCGCATCACTTCGTGCTGCGCTGCGCCCGGGCTGACGATGAATGGACAAGACGGCTCACATGACCGTGACCCATGCGATCCCGGGCGCCCGCCCGGGATCTTTCCGCCGCGCGCTGGGCAATGCGCTGGAGCCCTGGCTCTATCTCAGCCCGGCCATCATCCTCCTGACGCTCAGCATGCTGGTGCCGCTGATCGTCGGGCTGTCCTATGCCTTCCAGAATTTCGGGCCGTTCGGGAAAAGCACCTGGATCGGGCTGAAGAACTTCGAGACGCTGCTCGGCGACCCGAACTTCTGGCGGGCGCTGAAGAACACCGTGTGGTGGACCGTCGGCAGCCTGGTGTTCCAGTTCTTCGGTGGCCTCGGCCTGGCTTTGCTGCTGAACCGGGACTTCCCGGGGAAGCGGCTGACCCAGGCGCTGGTGTTCCTGCCCTGGGCGGTACCGACCTTCCTGTCCGGCCTGGTCTTCGCCTGGCTGTTCAACCCGGTGGTCGGGCCCCTGCCCTACTGGATGGCCGATCTCGGGCTGCTGCCGGAGCCGCTGAACATCCTGTCCGACCCGGACCTGGCGATGTGGGGCCCGATCCTGGCCAACATCTGGTTCGGCATCCCGTTCTTCGCCATCACCCTGCTGGCGGCGCTGCAGGCGATCCCGGGCGACTACTACGAGGCGGCGGCGATCGACGGTGCCTCGGCCTGGCAGCGCTTCACGAAGATCACCATCCCGTTCCTGGCGCCGACCATCGCCATCACCGTACTGCTGCGCACGATCTGGATCGCCACCTTCGCCGACCTGATCTGGGTGATGACCAATGGCGGCCCGGCCAACGCCACCAGCATCCTGTCGACCTACATCTTCGCCCAGGCCTTCTCGCGGCTGAATTTCGGCTACGCCTCGGCCGTGGCGACGGTGCTGCTGCTTCTCCTCCTGCTCTACGCCGCGATCCTGATCCGGATGCGCAAGAGCCTGCTCGCGGGGCAATGAGACCATGACCGTCGTCGGACGCTCGCCCCTCGGCCGCCTCGCCGGCGGCACCGGCTTCTACCTCGGCATCGGCGCCTATCTGCTGTTCGCGCTGTTCCCGCTGTACTGGCTGATCAAGATCTCGGTCACCCCGACCCAGCTTTTGTTCTCCGAAGGCATCACCTTCTGGCCGTCGGAATGGACGCTGGCGAATTTCAGCTCGGTGCTGACCGCCAGCAACTTCCCACGCTATTTCCTGAACAGCGTCATCGTCTCGATCGCCACCGCGGCGGTGGTGACGCTCTGCGCCTCGGCCTCCGGCTACGCCTTCTCGCGCTTCCGCTTCAAGGCCAAGCCGGCGGTGATGTTCGTGCTGCTGCTGACCCAGACCTTCCCGCTGGTGATGATCATCCCGCCGGTCTACCGGCTGATGGCGCCGCTCGGCCTGACCAACAACCTGATGGGGCTGATCGTCATCTACAGCGCCTTCAACGTCGCCTTCGCCACCTTCCTGATGCAGTCCTTCTTCGACGCCATCCCGAAGGACCTGGAGGAGGCGGCGATGATCGACGGCTGCAGCCGCTTCCAGGCGCTGCGCCGGGTGGTGCTGCCGCTGACCCTGCCGGGCATGGGCGCGACGCTGGGCTTCGTCTTCACCGCGGCCTGGAGCGAGCTGCTGTTCGCGCTGATGCTGATCAACTCCGACAGCCAGAAGACCTTCGCCGTCGGCCTCTTGACCTTCGTCGCCAAGTTCGGCGTCGACTGGGGGCAGATGACCGCGGCCTCGGTGCTGGCGCTGATCCCGGTCTGCATCTTCTTCGCCGTGATCCAGCGCTATCTCGTCCAGGGGCTGACCGCCGGCGCCGTGAAGGGCTGAGCCGTTCCCTCGGGGCTTGAACGGGGCGCCGAAACGGCCGAGCGTGTTGGCGCCACCGGAGGGAATGATCATGCCGCGACACCATGTGCCCGCGTCGGCCGACACCTGTGCCTGGGGCTATTTCGACGCCGCGCGGGAGCCGGTGCTGACGGTCGACAGCGGCGACACGGTCGTGATCGACACTGTCAATGGCGGGCCGGAGGTGCTGCCGAAGGGCGATTTCCACATCCCGCCCGAGATCCACGAGATCCATCAGCGCTGCGACCGCTCGACGCCCGGCCATATCCTGACCGGCCCGGTCGCGGTCCGTGGCGCCCGGCCCGGCCGGGTGCTGGAGGTGCGGATTCTCGACGTCGCGCTGCGCCAGGACTGGGGCTACAACGTGATCCGGCCGCTGGCCGGCACCCTGCCCTATGATTTCGAGGAGTCGCGCCTCCTCAACATCCCGCTCGACGCCGAGCGCGGCACCGCCCGCCTGCCCTGGGGGCTGGATCTGCCGCTCAAGCCCTTCTTCGGCGTCATGGGCGTGGCGCCGCCGAAGGGCTGGGGCCGGATCAGCTCGATCCAGCCGCGCGCCAATGCCGGCAACATCGACAACAAGGAGCTGGTCGCCGGCACCACGCTCTATCTGCCGGTGTTCAACGACGGCGCCCTGTTCTCCTGCGGCGACGGCCACGGCGCGCAGGGCGACGGCGAGGTCTGCATCACCGCGATCGAGACGGCGCTGCGGGGCACCTTCCAGCTGATCGTCCGCGACGACCTGAGCTTCGCCTATCCCCGCGCCGAGACCCCGACCCACCACATCACCATGGGGATGGACCCGGACCTCGACCGCTGCGCCGAGATGGCGCTGCGCGACATGATCGTGCTGCTCGGCGAGACCGCCGGCCTGTCGCGCTACGACGCCTACACCCTGTGCAGCCTGGCCGGCGACCTGCGCATCACCCAGACCGTGAACGGCTGCAAGGGCGTGCACATGATGATGGCGAAGGATTTGTTGAGCCGATGATTTAGTGGCAAATATCATACTTCATATGTGTATTGATTTTTCGGAGGTGCCCCGGCACGAGCGATAACTCAATGGGCGCCGAGATTGAGACGGCCGGCGCCATAGCGCGACTTCCGTGCGGTTCTGCTGGACGGATCGCAACGGCGCCGCCCTGATTGGGAAGGACATTTCATTTTTCTGAGCTATTGGGGGTTGGGGATGCAGGCAAGAGATCGGACTATCGAGACATGGTTCAATCGGATTCGAACCGGCCAGTTGCGACTACCTCGCTTCCAGCGCCTTGAAGCCTGGGAGTATGAGAACGTCGCAGCTCTCATAGATTCGATCTTGCGGGAATTGCCGGTCGGCTCAACCCTCGTTCTAGAAATTGGTGAGAAGGAGCCATTCGTTACGCGGCCTCTCGCAGGTGCCCCTGATCCTGTTGAGCGATGCACCGAACATCTGCTCGATGGCCAACAGCGACTTACGGCGTTATGGCGCAGCCTTCATGATCTATATCCCGACGTGACATTCTTCGTTCAGCTCAAGGAGCCGCAACCCGACGAAGATGGTGTCACGCCGTCGCGCATTGTCCGAGTCAAGCGGTGGCTAAACAAGGATCAGCGCCGGTTCCCAGTTTGGGCGGATGACACCGTTGAGGTATATTCGCGCGGCATGGCTCCCGTATCACTGCTCCAGCCATCGGATATTTCCGCTGTTCGGCAGCAGTGGTGCGATCAAGCCGTGAATGGCGACCTGCAGGCGAGCAGGAATTTGGAGGGCGCGCTTCGCGATCTGCAAGACAAGATGAAGCGCTTCAATTTGCCGATGCTCGTATTGGATGTCGGAACGAAGCCTCCTACGGCGTTGGACGTGTTCGTAAAGATGAACACGTCCGCTGTGCCGCTCAATGCTTTCGACGTCATCGTCGCGCAATTTGAGGCGCGCACCGGCAAGTCGATGCATGCCCTCATGATAGATCTGCGGGAGAAGTGCCCTGCGTTGGAAAGCTACGTCTCACCTGAGCAAATTGCGCTTCAAACCGCTGCATTGAGGGCAGACCGGGTTCCGGCCCAAGCCAGTTTCTTCCAGCTCGACCTTACGGACATTGACTCTACATGGGACGAGATCGCGGACGGCATCAAGTGGGCGGTCCAGGTCCTGGAGGAAGAATGCGTCTTTGATGACCAACGTCTTCCGACCGTGACTATAATGCCGGTCCTAGCAGCGCTGTATAAGTATCTACCGAGAGAGCTTGACGAATACGGCAACGCAAGAGCGGCGATACGATCGTATGTATGGCGGTCCTTCATCACGGCTCGATATGAGAACGCCTCTTCCACGCGATCGCTTCAGGACTATCGCGCCCTCCGGGACTTCTTTCTCGGCTGCGGATTGCGGAATGCCGTACCGGTCTTCAACGAGACCGACTATCCGCTGCCGACCATCGACGAATTGATCCAGGCCGGATGGCCAAAACGCAAAGAGACTCTTGCGCGCGCTATCTTGGCTGCGTCGATCAAGGCTGGCGCATTCGACATTGCTGACGGCAATCAAGCCACGCGCCAGCGACTAGCGAACCGGGAATATCATCACCTCTTCCCGGACTCTCTTCTTCGCGATGACGGCCAACTTCCCGGATGGGAACGAAGCCGTGCACTCAACTGCATTTTGATCACAATGAACACCAACCGAAACATTTCCGCCAAGGAACCTTTGAAATACCTTTCGGAAAGGGTCGATCGAGCCGATCTTGGCGAGGCAGTGGTCCGCGATCGGCTGCGGTCTCACATGGTGCCCTTTGATGAGTTAAAGGTCGGTGGATACGCACAAATCGAGGCCGCCGCAGAACGCGAGAGCAAAATCCGATCGGACTACCAAGCCTTCCTGCGCAAGCGAGCTGAAGCAATCCGAAACGCGTTCAAGGCACTGGGCGAGGGTCGGAATTGGCCAAGCGAAAGCGTTTGAACGAGCCACCGAGCGCTGATAGCTGCCATAGAGTTTGTGGACAATCCCCGGACCCTGTCGGGCCCGGGGCGTTGCGGATCGGCCTCAGTCCTTGGGCTGTGCAACGGTGCGCAGGTAAGGCTTCAGCGTCTTGAAGCCGGCCGGGAACTTCTGCTTGGCCTCCTCGTCCGAGACCGAGGTGACGATGATGACGTCCTCGCCGTTCTTCCAGTCGGCCGGCGTCGCCACCTTGTGCTTGGCGGTCAACTGCAGCGAATCGATCACCCGCAGCACCTCGTCGAAGTTGCGGCCGGTGGTCATCGGGTAGGAGATCACCAGCTTGATCTTCTTGTCCGGCCCGACGACGTAGACGTTGCGCACGGTCTGGTTGTTGACCGCGGTGCGGCCCTCCGAGGTGGTGCCGGCATCGGCCGGCAGCATGCCGTAGAGCTTGGAGACGACGAGCTCGGAATCGGCGATCACCGGGAAGTTTGGGGCGTAACCCTGGGTTTCCTTGATGTCCTGGGCCCAGCTCTCATGCCGGTCGACCGGGTCGGCGCTGAGGCCGATCACCTTGACGTCGCGGCGGTCGAACTCCGGCTTCAGCTTGGCCACGGCGCCGAGCTCGGTGGTGCACACCGGGGTGAAGTCCTTGGGGTGGGAGAACAGCACGCCCCAGGACGAGCCGAGCCAGTCGTGGAAGCGGATCCGCCCCTCGGTGGTCTCGACTTCGAAATCGGGCGCGTCCTCACCAATCGCGAGCGGTCCGGCCATTTTTTACCTCCAGTTATCGTTAATTGTGTAATTTTACCCCGTCGCGAGGCCGGTGTCACCAGGAGCCTTGCCGCAGGGGGCCTGTCACCTCGTTGACACAGACAGAGCGCGCCACGATGATGCGCGCGTCTTGCCGGGGTGCCCGAACGGGGCTGAGAGGCGCGTCAGCGTCAACCCGACGAACCTGATCCGGGTCATGCCGGCGGAGGGAGCGAGAGACGACGCCTCAGGCATCGGCACATCCCTCGCTCCGCCCCGCTTCGACCCTGCGGAGGAAACGCGATGCGCCTGTTTGCCGCCGTCCTGCTGACGGCCCTGACCTCCGCCGTTGCCGGCCCGGCTGCGGCCGAGACCCCGGTGCTCAAGGTCTACACCTATGAATCCTTCACCGCCGAATGGGGGCCGGGGCCGCAGGTGAAGAAGGCCTTCGAGGCCGAATGCGGCTGCACGGTCGAGTTCACCTCGGTCGAGGACGGCGTCGCCCTGCTGTCGCGGCTGAAGCTGGAGGGCAAGTCGAGCCAGGCCGACGTGGTGCTGGGTCTCGACACCAACCTGACCGCCGAGGCCACCGCGACCGGCCTGTTTGCGCCGCATGGCCAAAAGCTCGACGGGCTGTCGCTGCCGGTGGCCTGGACCGACCCGGTCTTCGTGCCTTTCGACTGGAGCTACTTCGCCTTCGTCTACGACAAGACCAAGGTGCCGAACCCGCCGCAGAGCCTGCACGACCTGGTCGAGGCCAGCGACCTCGAGCTGACCATCCAGGACCCGCGCACCAGCACGCCGGGCCTCGGGCTATTGCTGTGGGTGAAGCAAGTCTATGGCGACAAGGCACCCGAGGCCTGGGCGAAGCTGAAGCCGCGCATCCTCACCGTCACCCCGGGCTGGAGCGAGAGCTACGGCCTGTTCCGCAAGGGCGAAGTGCCGATGACCTTCAGCTACCTGACCTCGCCGCCCTATCACGTGATCGCGGAGAACGACAGCAATGTCGGCGCCGCGGTGTTCAGCGAGGGCAACTACCTGCAGGTCGAGGTCGCGGCCAAGCTGGCCTCGTCGCAGCATCCCGAGCTGGCCGACAAGTTCCTCGCCTTCATGCTGAGCCCGGCGTTCCAGGACCTGCTGCCGACCACCCAATGGATGTATCCGGCGGTGACGCCGAAGGCTGGCCTGCCCGACGCCTACAAGGCCCTGCCGACCCCGGACAAGGCCCTGCTGTATCCGCCGGAGGAGGTCGCGGCCAACCGCGCCGCCTGGATCGCCGAATGGCTGCAGGCGACCAGCAAGTAAGACAGAGCCCTTGGGCCGAGCCACCTCCTCACCCTCCCGCCGCCAACGCGGCGGGCCCCTCCCTCTCCCCGAGGAGAGGGAAACCGAGCGCCGCCCCTTTCTCCTCTCCTTGGGGAGAGGTCGAAATCGCATTGCGATTTCGGGTGAGGGGGAAGCCGGCGCCGGACGTGTCCGCCGATCCCTCCGGATGAGCTCTCTTCCCGGCCTGCTGGCCCTGCTCGCCATCCTGGCGCTGATCGCCACCGCGGCGACCGGCCTCTTCCGCGCCGCGTCCGAGTTCGACCTGCTGTCCGTCTGGGCCGACCCCTATCTCTGGTCGGTGCTGCGCTTCACCGCGCTGCAGGCCGGGCTGTCGGCCGTGATCAGCGTCGCCATCGCCATCCCGGTGGCCCGCGCCCTGTCGCGCCGACGCTTCCCCGGCCGCACCCTGCTGCTGCGCCTGTTCGGCCTGCCGATGATCGTGCCGGCGGTGGCCGGCGCCTTCGGCATCCTCACCGTATTCGGCCGGTCCGGCCTGCTCGCCGACCTGTTCGCGGCGCTGGGGCTGACCATCCGCCCCAACATCTACGGCCTGACCGGCATCCTGCTGGCGCATGTGTTCTTCAACATGCCCTTCGCCGTGCGCGTCCTGCTCGCGGCCTGGGGCACGATCCCGGCCGAGAGCTGGCGCCTGGCCTCGATGCTGGGGCTGCGCGGCGCCGACCTGTTCCGGCTGGTCGAATGGCCGATGCTGCGGCGCCAGCTGCCCGGCCTCGCTGCCCTGGTTTTCCTGCTGTGCTTCACCAGCTTCGCCGTGGTCCTGACGCTCGGCGGCGGCCCGGCCTCGGCCACCATCGAGATCGCGATCTACCAGGCGCTGCGCTTCGACTTCGATCCCGGCCGCGCCGTCGCCCTGTCGCTGCTGCAGGTCGCCCTCTGCGCCCTCTTGGTGCTGGCGGCAATGCGGCTGACCGGCCGGGTCGCCGATGAGGGCGGAATCGGCCGCCCGGTGCTGCGCGGTGATGGACACACGGCAGCGGCCCGAGTGATCGACACCGCCGCGCTGGTCCTGGCCGCCGGCTTCGTGCTGCTGCCGCTGGTGGCGATCCTGGTCGAAGGCCTGGGCGGCATCGGCAAGCCGATCCTGTCCAGCGCCGCCTTGTGGCACGCCGCCGGGCGCAGCCTGGCCGTGGCCCTCGGTGCCGCCACGCTCGCTTTGGTGCTGGGCTGGGCCCTGGCGCACAGCATCGCCGTGCTGCGCATCGGCCGCCGGCGGCGCCGTCTGGCGCGGTTGTTCGAGCTGAGCGGCACGGTGGTGCTGGTGGTGCCGCCGCTGGCGCTCGGCGCCGGCCTGTTCGTCATGCTGCTCGGCACCGCCGACCTGCGGCGCTGGGCGCTGCCGATCATCGCCGTGATCAACGCGCTGATGGCCCTGCCCTTCGTGCTGCGCCTGCTGGTCGGCGCCGCCGAGCTGGCCCAGCACCGCCATGGCAGGCTGGCCGACAGCCTCGGCCTGTCCGGCTGGGCACGCCTCAGGCTGGTGGAATGGCCGCTGCTGCGCCGGCCGGCCGGCTTCGCCATGGCGATCGCGGCGGGCCTGGCCTTCGGCGACCTCGGCGCCCCCGCCCTGTTCGGCCGCGACGGCAACGAGACCCTGCCGGTGCTGGTGGCGCAGCTGCTCGGCGCCTACCGGCTGCAGGAGGCGTCGACCGTCGTGCTGCTGCTGGTGCTGATGGGGCTGGCCCTGTTCGGCCTGATCGAGAGGATCTTCGGTGGCCACACACGCGATTGAGATCGAGGGCCTGACCTATCGCTACGAGGCGATGGAGATGCGCTTCGACCTGGCGGTCGAGGCCGGCGCCTTCGTCGTGCTGTTCGGGCCCAGCGGCGCCGGCAAGAGCACGCTCCTGAACCTGATCGCCGGCTTCGAGGCGCCGCTGTCCGGCAGCTTGCGCCTGCTCGGGCGCGATGCGCTCGGCCTGCCGCCGGCGGCCCGGCCCGTCACCACCCTGTTCCAGGACCACAACCTGTTCCCGCATCTCACGGCGGCGAAGAACGTGGCCCTGGGCCTGCACCCCGGGCGGCTGAGCCCGGCCGAGACGGCGCGGGTGCAAGAGGCTCTGGCCCATGTCGACCTGTCGGGGCTGGAGGCGCGCCGGCCGGCCGAGCTGTCCGGCGGCGAGCGCCAGCGCGTCGCTTTGGCCCGCAGCCTGGTGCGCGACCGCCCGATCCTGCTGCTGGACGAGCCCTTCGCCGCGCTGGGCCCGGCGCAGCGGCGCGAGATGGTGCAACTGGTCGACCGGCTGCGGCAGGAGCGCGGTTTGACCGTGCTGATGGTCAGCCACCAGCTCGACGCCCTGCCCGGCATCGATGTGCAGGCCGCCTTCATCGAGGATGGCCGCATTGCCGCCACCGGCCCGGCGACCGAGCTGCTGACCCGCCCGCCGCTGCCGGAGATCGCCGATTATCTCGGCTATGTGGGGCCGGCGGGCTAGCCGGCCCGGCCACAGACCAGCGTGGCGTGGTCCCACCACGGGTTGACGCGCACGCTGCGGTCCCGGACGGCGAACCCCGCTTCCGCAAGCTCGATCTCGATCGCTGCCAGGGACTTCAGAGTCCGGTAGGGACGACCGTCCCGCATGAGGCAGTACATCTGCGGATCGAAGCGAGCCCGGGCGTCGTCGGAGCGGGGCTCTCCGCACATGGTGCTGACGACAAACGCGCCATCGGGCTGCAGGATGCGGCGGATCTCGGCGAGGCAAAGGCCCCGGTCACCACCGATCAGGCAGTGCAGGCAGCTGCCGTCGAACACGATGTCGAAGGAGCCGTCAGTGAAGATGGGCATGCGGCAGACGGTACCCTGATGGAATAATCCGAGGAGTCCTGCCGCTGCAAACCGCTCCCGCGCCCAGGCCACGGCAGTCCCGGCGATATCGATGCCGTGGACCTCGTACCCCTTTCCGGCCAGCAGAAACGAGGACAGCCCGTTGCCGCAACCAAGCTCGAGCATCCGGGCCGGCGGCGCTGGCAGGCCGCCCTCGCGCTCGAGCCGATCCAGCGTCTCGCTCATCCTAGCTGCCGCGCGCTCGCAATGATCGCCGGCCCATCCGGGCTTTCCCGCCGTCCGCAGGCGCCGGTACTGGGCGTCGTAGTCATACATCGCGTGCCTCGCCGCTGTCCTATGGCCCCGCGTAGAAGAACAGCGACACCAGCGCGAACAGCGGCAGCAGGATGCCGCAGGACCAGGCCATGTAGCCGAAGAAGCTGGGCATGGCGACGCCGCGCTCCTGCGCGATCGAGCGCACCATGAAGTTCGGCGCGTTGCCGATATAGGTGTTGGCGCCCATGAACACGGCGCCGGCGGAGATGGCGCCCAGCGTCGTCGCCAGCGGCCCCATCAGGTGCTGCGCGTCGGCCCCGGCCATGTTGAAGAAGACGAGATAGGTCGGCGCGTTGTCGAGGAAGCTGGACAGGGCCCCGGTCAGCCAGAAATAGGCCAGGTTGTTCGGCTCGCCGGTGCCCCCGACGAGGTCGACCAGATCGGCCAGCGCCCCGTCGCGCCCGGCCCGCAGGATCGCGATCGCCGGCACGATGGTGACGAAGATCGCGGCGAACAGCTTGCCGACCTCGACGATCGGGAACCAGTTGAAGTCGTTCAGCCGCCGGCTGTCCCGGCTGGTCAGCACCCAAGACAAGCCGATGATCGCCAGCAGAGCCAGGTCGCGGGCCAGATTCTCCAGCTGCACCGGCACGTGATACAGGGTCAGCGCGATGCCCGGCTTCCAGACGCCGCTCAGCAGCACGGCGCCGATGATTCCGACGAGCAGCAGCAGGTTGATCCCGCCCTCCAGGCCGAACGGCACGCGCGGCTCCGGCGGCACCTCGCGCAGCGCGTGCTCGCGCCTGAACAGCACGGTGTCGATGGCGAAATAGAGCGCCAGCAGGATCGCTGCGCAGACCAGCATCGGCAGCAGCAAGTGCCCCGTCGGCCAGAAGAACGACACGCCCTGCAGGAAGCCGAGGAACAGCGGCGGGTCCCCCAGCGGCGTTAGCGCGCCGCCGATATTGCCGACCAGGAAGATGAAGAACACCACCGTGTGGACACGGTAGCGCCGGTTCTCATTGGCGCGCAGCAGCGGCCGGATCAGCAGCATGCAGGCGCCGGTGGTGCCCATCCAGCTGGCGATCGCGGTGCCGACGAAAAGAATGCCGAGATTGACCGCGGGCGTGCCCACCAGCGTGCCCTTCAGCCGTACCCCGCCGGCGACGACGAACAGCGCCGCCAGCAGGATGATGAAGGGCAGGTACTCGGTGAGCGCGACGGTCAGCACCTCGTACAGCGCCAGCTCGGCGCCATGGACCGCCGCGAAGGGCACCAGGAAGGCCAGAGCCCAGAAGGCCGCGACCTTGCCGAAATGGTGGTGCCAGAAATGCGGCCGGACCAGCGGGAACAGCGCGATCGACAGCAGGATGCCGACAAAGGGGATGATCCAGGCCAGGCCGAGCCCCGATCCATCCAGATGCGGGGCGCCCTCCGTGGCCGCGCGAGCCGGTGCGATCGACAAGAGGGCTAGCGCTCCCGCCGCGCCTCCCACGCAGCGGCGGGCCTGTCGAGTCACCGGCATGAATACCCCTTCTTCGTTCCCGCTTCAGGCGGCCGGAGTATGGCGATCGAGACGTGGGCGGCCAACCCTTTCCGGGCGACCTGATCGTCACGCCTCCAAGGTAGGGTTGTCGCGGCCGGTGGGCCGCACTAGCTTCGACAGGACGGAGCCGGCCGGCTCGAGACGACAAGGAATCGTGCCATGGAGATGACGGGCGAGCATCGGATCGCGGCGCCGCGGTCGGTGGTCTGGGAGGGGTTGAACGACCCCGAGGTGCTGCGCCGGTCGATTCCCGGCTGCGACACGCTGGAGAAGACCTCGCCGACCGAGATGACGGCGACCGTCACCGCCAAGGTCGGGCCGGTCAAGGCCAGCTTCGGCGGCCAGGTCACCCTGTCCAACCTGAACCCGCCCGAGAGCTACACCATCTCCGGCGAGGGCAAGGGCGGCGCCGCCGGATTCGCCAAGGGCGGCGCCGACGTCAAGCTGGTCGAGGATGGCGACGGCACCCTGCTGCAATACGCCGTGAAGGCCAATATCGGCGGCAAGCTGGCCCAGCTCGGCGCCCGGCTGATCGACGGCACCGCCAAGAAGATGGCCGACGACTTCTTCACCCGCTTCGCCGCCGAGATGCAGCAGCGCGCCGGCGACGCCGCCACGGCCTCCGCGCCGGCCCCGACTCCAGCGGCCGCGACCGAGATCCCGGTGCCGATTCCGGTCCCGGCCGAAACGGTGGTGACGCCGCCGAGCCCAGCCGAGGCCCCGAGCTTCGCCACCGCCGAGCCGATTCCGGCGCCGCAGCCGGTGCCCGCGGCCGGGTCGGTGCCCGCGGCCGGGCCGGCGCCGAAGCCCGCGCCTGCTGTCGCGCCGCCGCCCCGCCCCGCCCCGCCGCCCCCGGCCGAGGAGCGCCGCGGGGGCCTGAGCCCGGCGGTCTGGATCACGGCCTTGATCGTGATCGTGCTGGTGCTGCTGTACTGGTTTTTGTGACTGCGCTCGTAACGCAGGCGGAACCGTACTCTCGGCCGGCTTGACCGATCGTCCGACCAAACCTAGCCTTCGTTCCGGGTGGCCTGATCGGGGACTGCAAGCGGCGTGCAACAGCCGCAGCCGGTGCCCGGCGGCCCGACGCCAGCTTGGGAGGATTTGATGACCACCACCGTGACCCTGACGGTGAACGGGAGGTCGGTGACGCGGCAGGTCGAACCGCGCACACTGCTCGTCCAGCTTCTGCGCGAACACCTGCAATTGACCGGGACGCATGTCGGCTGCGACACCAGCCAGTGCGGCGCCTGCGTCGTCCATGTCGACGGCCGGTCGGTCAAGTCCTGCACCATGCTGGCCGTCCAGGCCGAAGGCAGCTCGGTGACCACGATCGAGGGCCTGGCCGCCGCCGACGGCACGCTGCACCCGATGCAGGAGGCCTTCCGCGAGAATCACGCCCTGCAATGCGGCTTCTGCACGCCCGGCATGGTGATGAGCGCGGTCGACCTGCTGCAGACCAATCCGAACCCGACCGAGCACGAGGTCCGTGACTGGCTGGAAGGCAACATCTGCCGCTGCACCGGCTACCACAACATCGTCAAGGCCGTTCTCGACTGCGCCGCCAAATCCGGCGGCCAGCGCGTTGCGGCCGAATGAGGGGGGCGCGGTCATGGCATCCGACGGCATCGGCGCTCCGCTGCGCCGCAAGGAGGATTATCGTTTCCTGACCGGCAACGGTCACTACACCGACGACATCAACCGCCACGGCCAGGCGCATGCCTATTTCCTGCGCTCGCCGGTGGCGCATGCCCGGATCCGCGGCATCGACACCAGCGCGGCCCAGGCGGCGCCCGGCGTGCTGGCGGTGTTCACCGGCGACGACCTGGCGAAGGACAAGGTCGGTGGGCTGATCTGCGGCTGGCTGGTCAAGTCGAAGAACGGCGAGCCGATGAAGGCCGGGCCGCACCCGGCCCTGGCCCAGGGCAAGGTCCGCTATGTCGGCGACCATGTCGCGGTGGTGATCGCCGAGACCAAGGACCAGGCCAAGGACGCGGCCGAGAAGATCGAGGTCGACTACGAAGAGCTGCCGGCCGTCGTCGCCACCGACAGCGCCCGCAGCGCCGCCTCCCTGGTGCATGACGACATCCCGGGCAACACGGTCTATGAGTGGGAGCTGGGCAACAAGGCCGATGTCGAGGCCGCCTTCGCCCGTGCCGCCCATGTCACCAAGCTGGACCTGCAGAACAACCGGCTGATCCCGAACGCGATGGAGCCGCGGGCGGCGATCGGCGAATACGACCGCGGCTCGGACAGCTTCACCCTCTACACCACCAGCCAGAACCCGCATGTGGCCCGGCTGGTGCTGTCCGCCTTCATCGGCATCGCGCCGGAGCACAAGCTGCGGGTGATCGCGCCCGATGTCGGCGGCGGCTTCGGCTCGAAGATCTTCATCTATGCCGAGGAGACGGTCTGCGTCTGGGCGGCCAAGAAGGTCGGCCGGCCGGTGAAGTGGACCGGTGAGCGCAGCGAGAGCTTCCTGGCCGACGCGCATGGCCGCGACCACGTCACCCATGCCGAGCTGGCGCTGGACCAGGACGGCAAGTTTCTGGCCCTGCGCGTGCACACCACGGCCAATCTCGGCGCCTATCTGTCCACCTTCGCCAGCTGCGTGCCGACCTTCCTCTACGCGCCGCTGCTGTCGGGCCAGTACGCCATCCCGGCGATCTATTGCGAGGTCGACGGGGTCTACACCAACACCGCGCCGGTCGACGCCTATCGCGGCGCCGGGCGGCCGGAGGCGACCTATGTCATCGAGCACATCGTCGAGCTGGCGGCGCGCGAGATGAAGCTGGACCCGGCGGAGATCCGCCGCCGCAACTTCGTCCAGCCGAACCAGTACCCGTACCAGACGCCGGTGATCATGACCTATGATTGCGGCGACTATCCCCAGGCGCTGGAGGCGGCCCTGAAGCTGGCCGACTATGCCGGCTTCCCGGCCCGCAAGGCCGAGAGCGCCAGCCGTGGCAAGCTGCGCGGCATCGGCCTCTCCAGCTACATCGAGGCCTGTGGCATCGCGCCGTCGGCCGCGGTCGGGTCGCTGGGCGCCGGCGTCGGCTTGTGGGAATCGGCCAAGATCCGGTTCAACCCGACCGGCAACGTCACCGTCCACACCGGCAGCCACAGCCACGGCCAGGGTCACGAGACGACCTTCGCCCAGCTGATGTCGAGCTATCTCGGCGTGCCGGCCGACCAGGTCGAGGTCGTGCATGGCGACACCGACAAGACGCCGTTCGGCATGGGCACCTACGGCTCGCGCTCGCTCGCCGTCGGCGGCTCCGCCATTGTCAAGGCGGCGGAGAAGATCATCGCCAAGGGCAAGAAGATCGCCGCCCACCAGCTCGAGGCGGCCGAGGCCGACATCGAGTTCAAGGATGGCAAGTTCACAGTGGCCGGCACCGATCGGGCGAAGACGATCCAGGAGGTCGCTTTCGCCGCCTATGTCCCGCACAACTATCCCGCGGGGGTGGAGCCGGGGCTGGAGGAGAGCGCCTTCTACGACCCGATCAACTTCACCTTCCCGGCCGGCACCCAGATCTGCGAGGTCGAGATCGACCCCGACACCGGCGTCGTCACCATCGCCAATTATTCGGCGGTCGACGATTTCGGGCGGGTGATCAACCCGATGATCGTCGAAGGCCAGGTCCATGGCGGTCTGGCCCAGGGCATCGGCCAGGCGCTGATGGAGAACTGCGCCTACGACCCGGAGACCGGGCAGCTCCTGACCGGATCCTTCATGGATTACTGCATGCCGCGGGCGGACGACCTGCCGAGCTTCAAGGTCGGCATGATCGAGACCGTCAACCCCTCCAACCCGCTCGGGGTGAAGGGCTGCGGCGAGGCCGGGGCGATCGCGTCGCCGCCGGCGCTGATGAACGCGATCACCGATGCGATCGGCCGCGACATGAACATGCCGGCGACGCCGGAGCGGGTGTGGCGGGCGATCCACACCCCCGCTTTGGCCGCCGAGTGAGGAGACGACCATGTATGCCTTCAACTACCACAAGGCCTCCTCCGCGGCCGACGCGGTGGCCAAGCTGACCGCCGCCTCGGACGGCAAGTTCCTGGCCGGCGGCATGACCCTGATCCCGACGCTGAAGCAGCGCCTGGCCTCGCCCTCCGACGTCGTCGACCTCGGCGGCGCGGCCGAGCTGAAGGGGATCAAGGAGGAGAATGGTGGCCTGACCATCGGCGCCATGACCACCCATGCGGCGGTTGCGGCTTCGGACGTGGTGCAGCGGGTGATCCCCGCCCTCGCCACCCTGGCCGGCGACATCGGCGACGCCCAGGTCCGCAACCGCGGCACCCTCGGCGGCTCGGTCGCCAACAACGATCCCAGCGCCGACTATCCCGCGGCGGTGCTGGCGCTCGGCGCCACGGTGCGCACCACCAAGCGCGAGATCGCAGCCGACGACTATTTCCAGGGCCTGTTCACCACGGCGCTGGCGGAAGACGAGCTGATCACCGCGATCCACTTCCCGAAGCCGGAGAAGGCGGCCTACATCAAGTTCGACAACCCGGCCAGCCGCTACGCCATGGTCGGGGTGTTCGTGGCGAAGACCGCGGGCGGCATCCGCGTCGCGGTCACCGGCGCCGGGTCGGACGGGGTGTTCCGCTGGGCCGAGGCCGAGCAGGCGCTGGCCGGCAATTTCTCCGCGGCGGCGCTGGACGGGCTGTCGGTCGATCCCGGCGGCATGAACGGCGACATCCACGGCTCGGCCGAATACCGGGCCCATCTGGTCAAGGTGATGGCCAAGCGGGCGGTCCAGGCCGCCGGCTGATCCTCGTGCTCCCGATGGACGGCCTGTCTCCGGGAGACGGGGGCAGGCCGTTGTCATATCCTGACGGGGTCACCGCGTGAGGGCGCCATGGCCACAATCAATGTGTCCCTACCGGACGCCGTGAAGGCATGGGCTGAAAGACAGGCCGAGAGCGGCCGCTATGGGAATGTCAGTGATTACATCCAGGAACTGATCCGCAAGGATCGGGAGCGAACAGAAGCGGTCGCCGCGATGCAAACCGCAATCACGGAGGGTGTCGCAAGCGGGGAACCCGCACCCCTCGACGCCGCAGCCTTCAAGCGTCGGATGCGCCGGCAGCGTGACATCGGGTGAAGCGGTCAGGCAGCGGCCGGTGAGATCGGATCGCCATCCTGAAGACGGCGGACATCTAAAGCCTGCTCTGCCCCCTTCCCGAAATCTCGCTCATATCCCATCCTGAACTGATGCTCGATCCCGACGAGATCATCTGCTGGCTGCTCGGGCCGGCGCGCGCCCTGCCCTCGCCGGCCCCGGTGCTGCAGGAGCTGGCCCAGCGCCTGGTCCGGGCCGGGTTCCCGCTGTGGCGGCTGAGCTTCCTGCTGCCGCAATTCCACCCCCTGATCAGCTCGGCGTCCTATGAATGGCGGCCGGCGTTGGGCCAAGTGCGCGAGATCCGGTTTGAGCGTGAGCGGGCGGACGGTCCGATCTATCACAACAGCCCGATGGGGCTGTTGCACCGCACCGGCCGGATGGTGCGCCGGCGGCTGGTCGGCCCCGAGGCGGATCTGGAATTCCCCCTGCTGCGGGAGCTGCACGACCAGGGCGCGGCGGACTATGTGCTGATGCCGATGCGCTTCGGCACCGACGAGCCGCGGACCACCGGCTTCAGCATGGTCTCGGACCATCCGGACGGATTCTCGGCCGACCAGATCGCCTTGGTGCAGCGCATCCTGCCCGCGCTCGGCGCCGTCTGCGAGATCATGATCGACCGGCAGAAGATGGCCCACCTGCTCGAGACCTATGTCGGGCGCGAGGCCAGCCGGCGGATCCTGGAGGGCGAGGTGGTCCGCGGCGGCGCCCGGTCGCTCGAGGCCGTGATCCTGTTCTGCGACATGCGCGGCTTCACCGCCCGGGCCGAGGCGACGCCGCGCGACGCGCTGCTGCAGCTGATGAACGAGTACTTCACCATCGTCGTCGGCGCGGTGCACGGCGCCGGCGGCGAGGTGCTGAAGTTCATGGGCGACGGCATCCTCGCCATCTTCCGCCTCGGCGACGGCGAGGCGGCGGAGGAGGCCTGTGCCCGCGGTCTGATCGGCGCGCTGGACGCCTTCGCCGGCCTCGACGCCATGAACGACCGCCGCCGCACCGAGGGGCTGGACGCGATCGACGCGGGGATCGCGCTGCATGTCGGCGAGGTGATCTTCGGCAATATCGGCGCGCCCGACCGGCTCGACTTCACCGTGGTCGGGCCGGAGGTGAACCGCGCGGCCCGGATCGAGCAGATGACCAAGCTGGTCGGCCGGCGGATCCTGACCTCGGCCCGCTTCGCCGAGCTGAGCCCGGTGCGCCTCGTTTCCGCCGGCAGTCGCCGGCTGCGCGGCGTGGCGCAGCCGCAGGAGCTGTTCACCCCGGCCGCCGAGCTGCGCGGCGAGAGGATCCCGGACGCGGCGTAGCCCGCCTCAGGAGAACAGCGAGCCGCCGTTGACCGCGACCGTCTGGCCGGTGATGTAGCCGTTGTCGACCAGCAGCATGACCGCCCGGGCGATCTCGTCCGCCGTGCCGCTGCGCCCGACCGGGATGCGGGCGGCAACTCCCGCCTCGATCAGCGGCTGGCCCATCTCGGTGTCGACCAGGCCCGGTGCCACGGCGTTGACCGTGACGCCCTCCGGCGCCAGCCGCAGGGCATAGCCGCGCGTCAGGCCTTCCAGCCCGGCCTTGGCGGCGGCATAGGCGATGCTGACCGAGCCGGAGCCGATGCGCGCGCCGATCGAGGAGATGTTGACGACCCGGCCCCAGCGCCGCGCCCGCATGCCCGGCAGGACGGCCTGGCTGCAGAGAAAGGCGGATTTCAGGTTGACCGCGATGGCGCGGTCAAAATCGTCTTCCGTGATGTCGTCGAGGCCGCGCACCGACGCCATGCCGGCATTGTTGACCAGGATGTCGATCGGGCCGAGGCGGTCCTCCACGTCGCGGATCATGCCTTGCACGGCGGCGCGGAGCGAGACGTCGGCACCGAAAGCGGCGGCGCGGCCACCGCTTGCTCGGATGGCTTCGGCGACGGCCTCCGCCTCCTGGCCGCGCTCGCGATAGTTCACGGCAACCGCCGCCCCGGCCCCGGCCAGCGCCAGGGCGACCGCCTTGCCAATGCCGCGTGAGCCGCCGGTGACCAGGGCCGCCCGGTTCTTCAAGTCAGTCATGCCGACCAGTCTAGCACCTGGACCTACCCGGCCGTCGAGCCGGTCACCGCCGCCAGCGCCCGCACCAGCCTGTCCAGGTCGGCCTCCCGCGTGAACAGAGCCGGTGTCACCCGGATGCACTGACCGGCGGCAACGCCGGCCCGCCGCACCGTCAGCACGCCATGGCTGTCGCGCAGCGTCGCCACGATCGCATCGTTGGCCGCCTTGTCGATCCGGCCCGCCAGGCGGAACGAGGTGATGGCGCCATAGCTGCCGGGCTCGTCCGGGGTCAGGATCTGGAGATCCTTGAAGCCCTTCACCCGGGACACCCAGTAGTCGCGCAGATAGCGCAGCCGCGCCTGCTTCCGCGCGGCGCCGATCTCCTGGTGCAGGGCGATCGCCTGCGGCACCGTCAGCATGGCGGCGAAGTTCACCGTGCCGGTGTGCACGCGGGAGCGGATATCGGCCTCCGGCCAGTCCTCGTCGCCCATGTCGCGGTCGATGTCGGCGATCCGGTTCTTCCGGATGTAGAGGAAGCCGACGCCGAGCGGCGCGCCGATCCATTTGTGCAGGTTGAAGCCGACGAAATCTGCGCCCAGGTCGGTCACCTGGAAGTCCATCTGCCCCCAGGAATGGGCGGCGTCGACGACCACGTCGACGCCGCGCGCCTTGGCCATGGCCGCGATCTCGGCGATCGGCATCACCAGCCCGGTGCGGTGGCTGATGTGGGTCAGCAGCAGCAGACGGGCCTTGGGGTTGGCGGCGAGGACCTGCGCATAGGCGTCCAGCACGGCCTAGCGCGTCGCCGGCTCCGGCAGCGCGAACTTCACCACCTCGACGCCGCGCCGGGCCTTCAGCGCGTTCATCGCATACTGCATCGAATCATAGTCGAGGTCGGAATAGATCACCGTATCGCCCGGCTGCAGCCGGTTGTAGTTGCCGATCAGCAGCTGCAGCGCCTCCGTGGCGCCACGGGTCAGGGCGATCTCCTCCGGCGCCGCGCCGACCGCCGCGGCCACGGCCTGGCGCACCTTCTCCAGATCCGCGCCCGACTTGGCCCGGGCATAGAAGGAATTGTCGCGGTTCACCATGTCGGTCAGGCGCAGATACTCGCGACGCACCGGCTCGGCCATGATGCCCCAGTAGCCGTTCTCCAGATTGGTGATCTCGCCGGTCACCGCATAGAGCTTGCGCACCTCGTCCCAATAGGCGGCGTTCCGGGCCAGGTCGGCCCCCTCGGGCGCGGCCGGCAGCACGGCGGCGTCGACGGTCCTTGCGCGGGTCAGCGCGGCCGCGGCGGCCAGGCCGCCGACCAGCGTCCGGCGGCGGATCGCGAAGGCAGTGTCGATCATCGGTCTCTCTCCTCTTCGAGACCGCGGAAGGAACCATGCTGGCGGCGACGAATTGACGACGGGTCGATGACAACCGCGTGACGCCCCGCGGCAGCGGTGGCACTGGCCCCTGCCCGTCCATGCCCGTATCCTGCCGGAAAATTGGGATTCGTCCGATGAACGCTCTGCCTGCCTCCGTCGAGGAGACCCTCGCCCTGTTGTCGCGCGGCGACTATGTCGCCGACCGGCCGCTGGCGACCGCGCTGTTCCTGGCCCTGCGGCTGAAGCGGCCGCTGTTCCTGGAGGGCGAGGCCGGGGTCGGCAAGACCGAGATCGCCAAGGTGCTGGCGGCGACGCTGGGCCGCCGCCTGGTGCGGCTGCAATGCTATGAAGGGCTCGACATCGCCGCCGCGGTCTATGAGTGGAACTACCAGCGCCAGATGCTGGAGATCCGCCTGGCCGAGGCCGGCGGCGTGCAGGACCGCGACCAGCTGGCGAGCGACATCTTCGCCGAGCGCTTCCTGATCCGCCGGCCGCTGCTGCAGGCGCTGGAGCCGGATGTCGCCGGCCCGGCGGTGCTGCTGATCGACGAGCTGGACCGCACCGACGAGCCGTTCGAGGCCTTCCTGCTGGAGGTGCTATCCGACTTCCAGGTGACGATCCCGGAGCTCGGCACCATCAGGGCCGCCGAGCCGCCGATCGTCATCGTCACCTCGAACCGCACCCGCGAGATCCACGACGCGCTGAAGCGCCGCTGCTTCTACCATTGGGTCGACTATCCGAATGCGGAGCGCGAGCGCGCCATCCTGCACGCCAAGGCCCCGGGCACGCCGGAGGCGCTGAGCGCCCAGATCGTCGCCTTCGTCCAGAAGCTGCGCCGGATGGACCTGTTCAAGCATCCGGGCGTGGCCGAGACGCTGGACTGGGCGCAGGCGCTGACCGAGCTGGACGTGCTGGAGCTGGACCCCGACGTGGTGCGCGACACGCTCGGCACCATCCTGAAGTACCAGGACGACATCGAGCGTATCCAGGGCGCCGAGGCGGCACGTCTGCTGTCGGAGATGCGGGCAGAGATCAACGCCGCGGCTGCCGCCGCGGTGACCATGCCGGTATGAGCGACGGCGGCTTCGCCCCGATCCGGACCGACCGCCTGGTCCTGCGGCGCATCGCGGCGCGGGATGCCGGGGCGTTCCGCGCCTATCGCGACGATCCAGAGGTCGCGCGCTGGCAGGGCTGGGACGGCTGCAGCCGGGAGGAGGCCGAGGCCTTCGTCGCCGGGATGGAGGTGGCCTCCTACGGCCTGCCGGGGCAGTGGTTCCAGATCGCCGTGGCCGGCCGGACGGACGACCGGCTGCTCGGCGACATCGGCATCCACGTCCTGGCCGGGGAGCCGCGGCTGGTCGAGCTGGGCGTCACCTTCGCCGGGGGCGCCCAGGGGCGCGGCCATGCCACCGAGGCGCTGGACGCGCTGATCCGCCGCCTGTTCACGGAGGAGGCCCGGCACCGGCTGCAGGCGTCGATCGACCCGCGAAACACCCGCTCGATCGCCCTGTTCGAGCGGCTGGGCTTCCGGCGCGAGGCGTATTTCCGGCGCTCGATCTGGGCCAAGGGCGAATGGTGCGACGACGTCGTCTACGCCCTGATCGCCGAGGAGTGGAGCGGCCGCCATGGCTGATCCCGCCCCGGCGGAGAGCGGCCGCCTCGCCCTCAACGTCATGCAGTTCTGTCGTGCCTTGCGGGCTGCCGGCCTGCCGGTCGGGCCCGGCCGCACCCTGGCGGCGCTGGAGGCGCTGGAGACGGTCGGCATCGCCAGCCGGCAGGATGTCTACTGGGCGCTGCATGCGACCCTGGTGAACCGGCGCGACCAGCGCGAGATCTTCGACCAGGCCTTCCACCTGTTCTGGCGCAACCCGGACATGCTGAAGCGCGCCATGACGCTGATGCTGCCGCAGATTCGCACCGGCAAGGAGGAGGAGCGCGCGGTCAACCGTCGGGTCGCCGAGGCCTTCGCCGACCGCAACCAGCCCGGCCGCGGCGAGGCGCCCGACGATGCCGAGGAACCGCCGGAGCTGGAGGTCGACGCCAGCCTGACCTTCTCCGAGCGCGAGAAGCTGCAGCACAAGGATTTCGAGCAGATGAGCGCCGAGGAGCTGGCCCGCGCCCGAGCCGCCATCGCGCGCTTCCGCCTGCCGGTGCGCGACGTGCCGACCCGGCGCTATGCCCCGCAC
The DNA here is from genome assembly GCF_038440215.1 of Inquilinus sp. OTU3971. NCBI lineage: Bacteria > Pseudomonadati > Pseudomonadota > Alphaproteobacteria > Rhodospirillales > Rhodospirillaceae > Inquilinus > Inquilinus sp. OTU3971. The sequence continues at coordinate 30,520 of NZ_JASATH010000017.1, forward strand.
CATTCGACGCCGCTGGTCGACATGCGCCAGACCTTGCGCCAGTCGCTGCGCGCCGGCGGCCATTCCATCGACCTGGCACGGCGCATCCGCCGCAAACGCCCGCCGCCGCTGGTGGTGCTGTGCGACATCTCCGGCTCGATGAGCCAGTATTCGCGCATGCTGCTGCATTTCCTGCATGCGGTGACGACCGAGCGCGACCGGGTGCACAGCTTCGTCTTCGGCACCCGGCTGACCAACATCACCCGGCAGCTGCGCCGCCGCGACGTCGACGACGCGCTCGACCGCGTCGGCCGGGCGGCGCTGGACTGGGGCGGCGGCACCCGCATCGGCGCCTGCCTGGCCGAGTTCAATCGGGTCTGGGGCCGCCGCGTGCTGGGCCAGGGCGCAGTGGTGATCCTGATCACCGACGGGCTTGATCGCGACGCCGGCGACCGGCTGGAGGACGAGATCGACCGGCTGCATCGAAGCTGCCGCCGGCTGATCTGGCTGAACCCCCTGTTGCGTTGGGACGGCTATGCGCCAAGATCTATGGGGGCGCGCGCCATGATGCCGCATGTCGACGAGTTCCGACCGGTCCACAGCCTGGCCAGCCTGGCCGCGCTGGTGGATGTGCTGGCCGAGGACCCGATGCGCGGCGACCGGCGCATGGCCAGGTGGCGGCATCTTGCTGCCGCCCAGCAGGAGATGGTGCAATGACCGATCATGACGATGTGCTGGCCCAGGCCTCGGCATGGGCCGCCGAAGGTCGCCCGGTGGCGCTGGCCACCGTGGTCTCGACCTGGGGCTCCTCGCCCCGCCCGGCCGGCAGCCAGCTGGTGATCGACGGCGACGGCCGGATGCAGGGCTCGGTCTCCGGCGGCTGCATCGAGGGCGCCGTGGTGCGCGAGGCGTTGGAGGTGATGCAGGACGGCAAGCCGCGCCTGCTCGATTTCGGCGTCACCGACCAGCAGGCCTGGGACGTCGGCCTGGCCTGCGGCGGCAAGGTCCAGGTCTTCGTCGAGCGGCTGTCGTGAAGCGCGAGATCCTCGATGCGCTGCAGGCGGCCCGGGCCGGGCACCGGACCGCCGCGCTGGTCACCGATCTGGCCAGCGGCGCCCAGGCCCTGGTGGTCGACGACACGGTGCTGGGCGACCTGCCGGTCGACAAGACGCTGCAGAGCGCGATCGAGGAGGCGGTCCGGCACAATCGCAGCCGCACCGCCGCGGACGGCAAGTTGTTCATCCAGGCCTTCGTGCCGCCACTGCGGCTGGCGATCATCGGCGCCGTCCACATCGCCCAGGCGTTGGCGCCGATGGCGGCGCTGGCCGGCTACGACGTCACCGTGATCGACCCGCGCCGCGCCTTCGCCTCGGACGAACGCTTCCCGGGCGTCAAGGTCAGCACCGAATGGCCGGATGACGGCCTCGCCGCGCTGAAGCCGGATGGCCGCACCGCGGTCGTCACCCTGACCCACGACCCCAAGCTGGACGACCCGGCGCTCGACGTGGCGCTGCGCTCCCCGGCCTTCTACATCGCCGCGCTCGGCAGCCGTAAGACGCATGCCGGGCGGATCGAGCGGCTGACCGCGCGCGGCCACGGCGCCAACGCGCTGGCCCGGATCCACGGGCCAGCCGGCCTTGCCCTCGGCGCCGTCTCCCCGGCCGAGATCGCGATCTCGGTGATGGCGCAGATGATCGCGGTGCTGCACGGCGCCGGACCGCACGGAAAGGCCCCCGCGTGATCTTCGGCTCCCTGCCTGTCGCCGAGGCCGCAGGCGCCATCCTGGCCCACACCGTCGCCGCTGCCGGCACGCTGTTCCGCAAGGGCCGGCGGCTGAGCGAGGCCGACATCGCGGCGCTCAAGGCCGCCGGCGTCGAGGAGGTGCAGGCGGCGCGGCTGGAGCGCGGCGACATCCATGAGGACCAGGCGGCCGAGCGGGTCGCCGCCGCCGTGCAGGGGCCTGGGCTGAGCGCCAGCGCCGCCTTCACCGGCCGGGTGAACCTCTATGCCGAGGGGGCCGGTATCGTGGTGATCGACCGCGAGCGGATCGACCGGCTGAACCGGCTGGACGAATCGATCACCATCGCCACCCTGCCGGAATGGGCCGAGGTCGCGCCGAAGCAGATGGTGGCGACCATCAAGATCATCCCCTTCGCCGCGCCGACCGACGCGGTGTCGCTGGTCGAGGTGATGTCGGTGCTGCCGGAGCGCGGGCCGGCGCTGCGCCTGGCGCGCTACCGGCAGCTGAAGGTCGGGCTGATCCAGACCAGGCTGCCGACCACCAAGCCGAGCGTGCTGGACAAGACCGCCCAGGTGACGATGGAGCGGCTGGCCCGGCTGGGCGGCACGCTGGCGCGCGAGCGCCGGTCGGACCACAAGGCGCCGGCCCTGACCAGCGAGATCCGCATGGTGCAGAATCTCGGCCTCGACCTGCTGCTGATCGCCGGCGCCTCGGCCATCACCGACCGGCGCGACGTGCTGCCGGCGGCAATCGAGGCCTCGGGCGGCATCGTCGAGCATTTCGGCATGCCGGTCGACCCAGGCAACCTGATCCTGATGGGCCGCATCGGCGCCATGCCGGTGCTGGGCCTGCCCGGTTGCGCCCGCTCGCCCAAGCTGAACGGCTTCGACTGGGTGCTGCAGCGCATCGCGGCGGGACTCACCGTCACCCGCCTCGATGTCATGGCGATGGGCGTCGGCGGCCTGCTGGCCGAGATCCCCAGCCGCCCCCTGCCCCGCGACCGCGCCGCCGACGGCAATGGCATGCCACATGCGCCGAATGTCGGCGTGGTCGTGCTGGCCGCCGGCCAGTCGCGCCGCATGGGCGAGCTGAACAAGCTGCTGGCCCCGGTCGAGGGCAAGCCGATGCTGGCGCATGCGGTCGACGCCGTGCTGGCCACCAAGGGCATCGGCCCGGTCGTCGTCGTCACCGGCCATGAGCGCGAGCAGGTCGAGGCGGCGCTGGCCGACCGGCCGGTCACCTTCACCGCCAATCCGCGCTATGCCGAGGGCCTCAGCACCTCCCTCGCCGCCGGACTGGCGGCGCTGCCGCACGAGACCGACGCCGCGCTGGTCTGCCTCGGCGACATGCCGCGGATCAGCCCGCGGTTGATCGAGCGCCTGGTCGCCGCCTACGCGCCGACGGAGGGCCGCTCGATCGTGGTGCCGACCCATCAGGGCAAGCGCGGCAACCCGGTGCTGTGGGACCGCCGCTTCTTCCCGGCCATGGCGTCGGTCGCCGGCGATGTCGGCGCCCGCCACCTGATCGGCGAGCATGCCGACGAGATGGTCGAGATCGAGGCCGGCGACACCGCCGTGCTGTTCGACGTCGACACGCCCGAGACGCTGTCGACCCTGACCGCCGCCAAGGTACCGACGCGATGATCGATGCCCTCTACGACCAGGCGATCCTGCAGAAGGCGCGGGCCGCGACCGGCGCCGGACGCCTGCCCGAGCCGGACGGGTCGGCGATGATCGACAACCCTCTCTGCGGCGACCGGGTGACCATCGACCTGACCCTGGTGGACGGCAAGGTGGCGACGCTGGGCCATCTGGTGCGCGGCTGCGTGCTGTGCGAGGCATCGGCCGCGCTGATCGCCGAGCAGGCGATCGGCCAGGCCCCGGCGGCGCTGCGCCAGACGGCCGCTGCGATCAAGCCGATGCTGCGCGAGGGCGCGGCTCCGCCCTGGCCGGAATTGGAGATCTTCACCCCGGTCCGCGCCGTGCGCAGCCGGCACGACTGCGTCGAGCTGCCGTTCCGGGCCCTCGCCGCGGCGCTGGACAAGGCGGGCGCTTGACCCCGGACGGCGTCGGGCACACTTAGGTTTTTCTCCGCCCGGCACTGCAGCAGATCGATGAAATCCTCCGACGCCCACATCCTCATGGTCCCAGGCCTGGCCTCGCCGGACGAGAGCCATTGGCAGTCGCGCTGGCAGTCGCGGCTCAAGACCGCGCGCTGGGTCGGCAGCGCCGACGACCCCGCGGACCGGGACAGCCGGGTCGAGGCCCTGGCCGCCGCGGTCGACGCCGCCGACAAGCCGGTCGTGCTGATCGCCCACGGCCTGGGCGTGCTGGCCGTCGCCTTTGCCGCCGCGCGGCTGAACGGCCGCGTCGCCGGGGCGCTGCTGGTGGCGCCGGCGGACCCGGCCGGCGCGCCCGGCTACGAGGACGTGCCGCGCGACCCGCTGCCCTTCCCGTCCCTGCTGGTCGCCAGCGCCAGCGACCCGCGCTGCGCCCTGGCCGTGGCCGACGACCTCGCGGCTGCCTGGGGCAGCCAGTTCGTCGATGCCGGCGACGCCGGCGGCCTCGACGGTGCCAGCGGCCACGGCCCCTGGCCGGAAGGCCTGACCCGCTTCGCCATGCTGATGGCGCGGCTGTGACGCTGTGCGCTGCGTCGAATTGTCTTACTTATTGATCGTATCTCTGCTGGCTGTATAGACGAACAGGCTCGGAGGCCCAGGGCCTACCTCAGACACAGCCACGAGCAACCAGATGACGATCCTGCCGGCCGCCGCAATCGCGGCGCAGACCGACCAGACGGCGAGCCGATACGACCGGACCACCATCGCCCTGCACTGGCTGACCGCCGGGCTGGTGGTCACGCTCTTCCTGCTGGCCGAGGGCTGGGGCTTCGTCCCGCGCGACATCCGCAAAGCCGGCCAATCGCTCCACATCTCCCTCGGCATCCTGCTGGCCGCCGTGCTGGTCACACGCCTGCTCTGGCGCGGCAGCGCGGGACGGCGCCTGCCGCCGGCGAACGCCGGCCTGCTGCACTGGGCGGCCAGTGCAGCCCATCTGGCCCTCTACGCGCTGCTGGCGGCGCAGGCGACGCTCGGCTTCCTGTTCCGCTGGGCGCAGGGCGAGCCGTTCCAGTTCTTCGGCCTGTTCGACGTGCCGCCGGCCTTCGCGCCCGACCATGACCTGGCGCAGACGATCGGCGGGCTGCACGACACCGTCGCCTGGACCATCATCGCCCTGGCCGGTCTGCACGCCGCCGCGGCGCTGATCCATCACTACGCGCTGCGCGACGGCGTGCTGCGCCGGATGCTGCCGGGCTGATGCCTCGTAAGCGCTTTGCGTAGGTGGGGCACGCCCCCCATCAGTGCCGCGTCGGAGACCTCCCATCGCGGCGATCTGCGGATGTCGCCCGTGTTGAGGGTGATGTGCCAGAGATGAACCATATGGCGCCTGTCGCGGTGCAGCCGGTTGTCTCGGCCGGGATAGTCCAACCGGCCTCAGAGTACGAAATCCGTCGTGGTCAGGGCGTGGTCGGAATAGACGTTGACGATCGAATCCGGCGTCTTATCTCCGGTGGTGTCGAGATAGAGGCCCTGGTGACCGCCCCCGAAGTCGACGACCCGCACTTGCCCGGGCTGACCGGTGAAGTTGCCGGTGCCGAAGGCAAAGGCGGTGTCGCCGTTGGCGGCGTTGCCGTCCGCATCGATCGCCGACAGGTCGATGCGATCGCCGGTCCCGAAGTCGGCGATCGTGTCCTTGCCCGAGGCGGCCACGGTGCTGGCGCCGATGCTGGTACAGACGAAGCTGTCATTGCCGGCACCGCCTTTGAGCAGGTCCGCCCCCACCCCGCCGGTGAGGACGTCACTCCCGGCCCCGCCCCACAGCGCGTTGACGCCGGCATCGCCGGTCAGCGTATCGTCGGCGCCCGAGCCGATCGCCTGCTCGATGCCGCTGAGCGTGTCGCCCGCGGCATCGCCGCCGGACACGGCGCCGGTCGCGAGGTTCACCGATACGCCGGCGGAGGAGCCGGCGTAGCTGACGGTATCGATGCCGGCGCCGCCGGTCAGCGTGTCAGACCCGGCCGCTCCTTCGAGAATATCGTTCTCGGCGGCGCCGTCGAGCTGATCGTCGCCGGCGCCGCCATAGAGAAGGTCGTCGCCAGCTTCGCCAAAGACGGTGTCGTTCTCGCTGCCGGCATCGACGGAATCATTGCCGATACCGCCACGGGTGGTGTCGACGCCGGCGCCGCCGACGAGCCGGTCGCTGCCGTCGCCGCCGTCGAGGTTGTCGTTGCCAGCCTCGCCCGAGAGGGAGTCGTCGCCGCCGTTCCCCGTGATCGCGTCGTTGCCGAGCTCGCCGCCAACGATGTTGCGGCTGTTGCTGCCGGTCAGGCCGTCGTCCCGGCTCGAACCGTACAGGTTCTCGATCTCAGTCAGCGCGTCGCCCTGGGCATCGCCGCCGGAGGCGGTGTTGGCGAGCAGGTTGACCGTCACCGCGGCCGTGGAGCCCTGGAAGTTGGCGAAATCCGAGCCGCCGCCGCCGTCGAGCCTGTCGGGGCCTGCGCCGCCGCGGAGCGTGTCGTTACCACCGAGCCCACCGAGCGTGTTATTGCCGGGGCCGCCGATCACGGTGTCGTTCAAGCTGCCGCCATTCACATTTTCGATGCCGACATAGATATCTCCTTCAGCATCGCTCCCTCTTCCAACGCCGGTGGCCAAGTCGATCGTGACGGCACCAGGCGAAGAGGAGGAGACCACCGTGTCTGTGCCGGGCCCGCCATTGAACATGTCGGCGCCCCCGAGACCCTGAAGGATGTCGTCGCCTGCCTGACCGACGATCGTATCGTCGTCATCCGTGCCCAGAAGGTTATCGTCACCTGGGGTTCCAGTGATGGCAGCCATGCTGAATTCCCTCCGCCTGAATGAGGAGTGCCGCTAGGCGTCACGGAGCCGGGCGAGCCGAGGTGAATGGAGGACAGCCTGCAGACCGGACACGGTCATGTCGGACCGGCAGCCGCCATCCGACGAGATCGGTTCTCCCTGCTCGCCACTCCAGGAATAGACATGCGATTTATGGGAGGGAAGTCCAGTGGCAACATCACAATAGTGCGATATGAATGTGTCTGGGAGGTTCGTCATAACTGTAAATCTGCACTGCCCACTCCGGAGTCCTTACAAAAGATGTTCGGAGGCGTCCGACATCTGAATGTCTGACTCACAAAGTGGAGGGATGTCTGGCGAGGCGTTTGGGGGCGCACCACGAAAGTGATCCTCGCGGCCTTGCGCCGGCTGTTCGACGACGCGCTGGCGCGGACCAGCGCCAAGGGCAAGCTCGCCGTGGCGATCCGCTATTCCACCACGCGCTTGGCGGCGCTGACGCGCTACACCAGCAACGGCTGGCTGGAGATCTGCAACGATGCTGCCGAGCGCGCCTCCCGGATGCCTACGATCCATTCTTGTCGCCACCCCCTATTGTGCGACTATTTTCCGTTTCGACCTCACTTGCGTCCAGGCGAGGCCTGCCCATCGGACTGCTTGTTCATTGCCGAACCAGGAGGGCAATGAGGCAAGCCTGATGGGAAAAGGAGTCTAGGCTCAAGCGTTGCCACTGCAATTGCGATCATGCGACACTCGTCGCCATGAGGCTGGTCTGGTTTCCCATCAAGTTGCTGCTCGGCGCGGCGACAGTGGTCGGGGCCGCGGCCCTAGGCTCCGGGCTGGGCGCGATCGGCGGACTCTGCTGCGCCCGGCTATGTCGCGCGGGACGTCCACTCGCGGGAACCGCGACCAACCGCCGCCCGACTGACCCGGGCGCCGGGGCGGGTTGAGGCGGCAGGCAAAGAGCCACCTAGGAGCGAGACCATGCATACGAAATTCATTGCCGGGCCACTGGCCCTGGCGGTTCTGCTCGGAGGTCTCATGGCCAGCCCGCATGCGCTGGCGGCGTCGATCGAGAAAAAGCCGTTCGGCACGACGCCAGACGGCGCGGCGGTCGAACTCTACACGCTCACCAACGGCAAGATGAGTGTCAATATCCTCACCTACGGCGGGATCGTCCATGCGATCAATGTTCCCGACCGGGACGGCAAGCTGGGCAACATCGCGCTGGGCTTCGCCAAGCTCGACGACTATCTCACCAAGAACCCCTATTTCGGCACCATCACCGGGCGCTATGCCAACCGCATCGCCAAGGGTGCCTTCATGCTCGACGGCCAGACCTACAAGCTGGCCGCGAACAATGGGCCGAATGCGCTTCACGGCGGCCTCGCGGGCTTCGACAAGAAGGTCTGGAAGGCGAAGGAGATTCAGGGTGCGGATGGCGTCGGCCTCGAACTGACCTACACCAGCCCCGATGGAGAGGAGGGCTATCCGGGGACGCTGACCGCCAAGGTGACCTACATGGTGACCGGCAACAGCGAGCTCAGGATCGACTACGAGGCAACGACCGACAAGCCGACGATCGTCAATCTCACCAACCACACCTATTTCAATCTTGCGGGCGAGGGCTCGGGCAGCATTCTCGACCACGAGCTCATGCTCAACGCCTCGGCCGTCACCCCTGTCGACGCGACCCTCATTCCCACTGGCGAGATCGCCAAGGTCGCCGGCGGGCCGATGGACTTCACCATCCCAACTCCGATCGGCGCCCGCATCCGCAACGACGACCAGCAGCTCGTGTTCGGGCGCGGCTACGACCACAACTGGGTGCTCGACAAGCCGAGTGTCGGGGCGCTGAGTCTGGCTGCCCGGGTCCGCGAGCCGACGACGGGCCGCGTCATGGAAATCTCGACGACCGAGCCCGGCATCCAGTTCTATACCGGCAATTTCCTCGACGCGTCACTCGTGGGCACGAGCGGCGGGATGTACCGCCAGTCGGACGGTTTCTGCCTGGAGACCCAGCATTTCCCAGACTCACCCAACCATCCGGAATTCCCCTCGACCGTCCTGAAGCCCGGTGACGTCTACAAGTCGACAACCGTCCACCGCTTCACGACCGACCGAGACTGAGCGACATCACTGGTTCTCCAGCGCACGCCGCCGAGATTGTCGACGCTGCGCCCGTGCCACGCGGCGGCGGTCTCCGGCCGGCGCTGGAAGCCGCGACGCGCAAGGCGGTCCCGCCCTTCGGCACCTCAACCCTTCGCCGCGTCGAACTCCTTGACCAGCCGCTTCGGCGCGGCCTCGCGCCAGCGCCGGAGCAGCAGGGCTTCGACCGCCCGCGGGTCGGCCTTCGGCAGGCGCATCAGCACGATCGGCCAGTCCTGGTAATGCGGGGTGACGTGGAACACCTCGGGCTCGGCCTCGATCAGCATCTCGCGCTCGTCGGAGCCGACGCCCGGCACCACCAGCGTCTCGCCATCCTCGCGCAGCCGGGTCAGCAGCTTGCCCTTCACCTTCAGCGCCGGCGTGCCGTAGGAGGTCGACCGTTCGACGCCGGGCCAGGCCAGGGCAATGGCGCAGACATCGTCGAAGGTCATCGCCACCCTCCTCGTCAGGCCGCCCGCTGGGCCTCCGCCCGCGCGGCCCGCACCATCTCCATCCAGCGCAGCCCGAGCTGGCGGGCGAACCGGGCCGAGGCCGGCAGCTCGTTGGTCAGCTGGTCGCGATAGCTGGCGAAGAAGTCCGGAAACTGGTCGCGCGTCCACTCCGAGAAGGCATCGACCCAGCCTTCGACGATGTGGTCCGTGACCTCGATATGGAATTGCAGCCCGTACAGGCCCGGGCCGGCGGTGAAGGCCTGGTTCTGGCACACCGCGTTGGTCGCCAGCAGCGTCGCCCCCTGCGGCAGGTCGAAGGTGTCGTAATGCCAGTGCATCAGCCGCGGCAGGGGCCCGAGGCCGCGCAGCAGCGGATCGGCCGCGGCCGCTTCGGTCGCCTCGATCGCGGTGAAGCCGACCTCCGGCGTGTGGTGGCGGCGCACCGTCCCGCCCAAAGCGCGGGCCAGCAGCTGGCCGCCGAGGCAGATGCCCAGCACCGGCTTGCCGGCCTCGGCGAAGGCGCGGATCACCGCCATCTGCGCCGGCAGATGCGGATGCGCGACATCGTCGGCCGCATGCTGGACGCCGCCCAGCACCAGCAGCCCGTCATGGCCGGAGGCGTCCGCCGGCAGGGCGTCGCCATGCTCCGGGAACCGCACCTCCTCGGCCCCACCGGCCTCGGCGATCGCCGCGCCGATCGCGCCGGATGGCGAGATGTCGTTGTTCTGCAGCGTCAGGATCTTCACGGCGTCACTCCGCTGGCTACTCCGCAGGCAGGCTACGGTCCGGCCGGCGGCATCGCCAAATGCCGAGAATGCGGGGCGGCCCCGGCGTCAGAGCCCAGGCTCTCAGAGGGCGTCCTGGATCATGAATTTGAGGTACGCGGCCTTCAGCAGCCAGCGCCGGTGGGCGCCGAGCGGGAAGCGCGTCGGCGGCGTCGCCATCAGCGCCGGGATGCCGACACCCGGCACCGGGCCGCCGGTCATGGCATGGGCGACGGCACGGCCGGCCCAGCCGGCGCTGGCCACCCCGTTGCCGTGATAGGCCAGGGCGTACCAGACGCCGGGATCGTCCGGCACCTGCCCCAGCATGGGCGTCAGATTGGCCGACAGACACACCAGGCCGGACCAGAAATGCGTGGTCTCGACGCCGCGCCAGGCGGGATAGGCGATGCCGATCCGGCCCTCCAGCCAGCGCCGATACTGCGCCGACGCCTCCGGGCTGCCCCAGGTGCCGCCGCGGGCGCCCAGCAGCAGGCGCCCGTCCGTCAGCAGCCGGAAGTAGAACAGCAGGTTGCGGGTGTCGGACAGCGGCGTCCCGGTGGTCCAGCCCTGGGCGGTGCGCTCCACCTCGGTCAGCGGCCGGGTGACGACGATGTTGGACAGGGCCGGCAGGAAGGTGCCCGCCAGATACGGATGCAGCCCGTCGGTGGTGTAGCCGTTGGTGGCGATCAGCACCCGCTTCGTCCGCAGCGAGCCGCCCGGCGTGACCAGCCGGTGCCCGCCGCCCTCCCGCTGCCAGCCGGTGACGCGGCTGCGGTCATGGATCCTCGCCCCGCGCGCCAGGGCGGCGCGGGTCAGGCCGCGATGGTATTTCAGCGGATGCAGGCCGAATCCGGCGGCATGGTGCAGCGCGCCATGCGCCTCCGGCCCGGCATGGCCGCGCTCGCGCAGCTCGTCCCGGCTCCACAGCGTCGAGGTCAGGCCGGAGACCTCGCGGTCCCAACGCGCATCCTCCTCCAGCTCGCGCACCCGGCTCGGCTTATGGGCGACGCTGATGACGCCGTCGCCCTGGCGGTCGAGCTCGATGGCCTCGTCCCGGGCCAGCGCCGCCACCAGCTCGGTCGCCTCGACCTGGGCGGCGTAGTAGCGGCGGACCTCGTCGCGGCCGACCCGCTTCAGCATCGCCGGGCCGGACAGCTTGGCGGCGCCGACGCAGTTGAAGCCGCCGTTGCGGCCGGAGGCGCCCCAGCCGATCGGCCCCGCCTCCAGCACCCGGACGTCGACACCGAGGTCGCGGGCCAGGTGCAGCGCCGCCGACAGGCCGGTGTAGCCGCCGCCGATCACGGCGATGTCGCAGGCCTCGTCGCCGGCCAGCGGCACGCAGCCCTCGGGTGCCGGGCCGGCGGTGTCCTCCCAGTAGCTCGGCACGGTGCGAGAGGTGTCGGCGGTGGCCGGATGATAGAAGCTGTCCTGGGTCATCCGATCCGCTCACTTGTCACCGCCTTGAAACGCGGCGGAGGATGACACCGGGCCGCGGGCCGGTCCATTCTGGCACGACCATCCGGAGGGAGATCCAGCCATGCAGGGCCCGTCGCGCCGCCAGGTCATGCTCGCCACCGTGTTCGCTGCCGCCCCGCTGCCCGGATGGGCGGCGGCCGCGCCGCTGCGCCTGACCTTCCTGCACGTCAATGACGTCTATGAGATCGGCCCGGTGCGCGGCCAGGGCGGCTTCGGCCAGCTGGCCACCCTGCTGAAGCAGGCCCGCGCCGAGAACCCGCACAGCATCACCACCTTCGGCGGCGACACGTTGTCGCCCTCGGTGATGTCGGGCCTGACCAAGGGCTCGCAGATGATCGACCTGTTCAACGCCGTCGGCGTCGACTACGCGGTCTGGGGCAACCATGAGTTCGACTACGGGCCGGAGCTGGCGTCGCAGCGGATCGGCGAATCGAAATTCCCCTGGCTTGGCGCCAATGTCCTGGGCAGGGACGGCAAGCCGTTCGGCGGCGGCGTCGCCACCGCCACCCGCAAGGTCGGCGACTACACCGTGGGCTTCCTCGGCATCCTGACGCCGGACACGGCGGTGCTGTCGAGCCCCGGCCCGGACATCAGCTTCCCCGACATCATCGCCACGGCGAAGCAGGCGGTCGAGGCGCTGAAGGCCGAGGGCGCCAACATCCTGGTGGCGCTGACCCATCTCGGCATCGCCCAGGACCGGCAGCTGGCGCAGTCGGTCAAGGGGCTGCACCTGGTGCTGGGCGGGCACGACCACGACCCGATCATGTTCTACGAGAACAACGTCCTGATCTTCAAAGCCGGCTACGATTCGCACTATCTCGGCGTGGTCGAGCTGGAGATTTCGAGCCGCGACACCAAGGACGGGCCGGTGCTCGCCGTGCTGCCGAGCTGGGAGGTGCGCCCGACCGCGGGGGTCGAGCCGGACCCGGAGATCCAGGGCAAGGTCGACGCCTTCAACAAGGCGCTGGACGAAGCGCTGGGCATCGTTATCGGCACCACCTCGGTCGAGCTGGACAGCCAGCGCGGCGCGGTGCGCACCGAGGAGACGACGATGGGCAACCTGATCGCCGACGGGGTGCGCTGGGGCACCACGGGCGCGCAGATCGCCATCATCAATGGCGGTGGCGTCCGCGGTGACCGGCTGATCGCCGCCGGCACCCAGCTGACGCGCAAGGACATCCTGACCGAGCTGCCCTTCGGCAACGTCGCGGTGCTGCTGGAACTCACCGGCGCCGAGATCCGCGCGGCGCTGGAGAACGGCGTGTCCCAGGTCGAGGCCGTCGCCGGCCGTTTCCCCCAGGTCTCCGGCCTCGCCTTCGTCTGGGACCCGGCCAAGCCGGTGGGCAGCCGCATCATCTCGGTCACGGTCGACGGCAAGCCGCTGGACGATGCCATGGTCTACCGCGTCGCCACCAACGACTACATGGCCGGCGGCGGCGACGGCTATGCCGCCTTCACCAAGGGCAAGGTACTGGTCGACGCCTCGGCCGCGCGGCTGATGGCGACGGTGGTGATGGACTACGTCACCGCGATGAAGACGGTGGCGCCGAAGATCGACGGCCGCATCCGGCGGGCCTCATGACCCTCGACGCCGAGGGCACGGCCCCGCCGGTCCTGGGGCTGGCGCTCGGCGGCGGCATCGCCCGCGGCTGGGCCCATATCGGGGTGCTGCGGGCGCTCGACGCCGCCGGCATCCGGCCGCAGGTGGTGTGCGGCACCTCGGTCGGCGCCCTGGCCGGCGCCGCCCATCTCTCCGGCCGGCTCGACATGCTCGAAGCCTGGGCCCGCGGGCTGGACCGGAAGCGGATGGTGTCCTATCTCGATTTCGGCCTCGGCCTGCCCGCCCTGATCAGCGGCCGCAAGCTGGGGCGGCTCCTGGACCAGAGCTTCGGCGACCTGCGGGTCGAGGATCTCGGCGTGCCCTTCGGCGCCGTCTGCGTCGACCTGTTCACCGGCCACGAGGTCTGCCTGCGCGAGGGCCGGGTGTCGGAGGTGCTCCAGGCCTCCTATGCCCTGCCCGGCGTGTTCCCGCCGCGGCACATCGGCCGCCACATGCTGGTCGACGGGGCGCTGGTCAACCCGGTGCCGGTCTCGGTCTGCCGCGCTCTCGGGGCCGAGGTGGTGATCGCGGTCAACCTCAACGGCGACATCATGGGCCGCACCCGGGTGCCGGAGGGCGGCTATGCCCGCATCGCCGGCTTCGACATCCTCGAGCTGATGCCGGGCGGCATGCTGCTGGGCGGCATCAACGGCGTCGCCCGCAAGCTGTTCCGACGCGACCCGGACATGCCGAGCCTGTTCGGGGTGATGATGGCCTCGCTCAACATCATCCTCGACCGCATGGGCCGCATCCGCCTGGCGGCGGAGCCGCCGGACGTGGCGATCGACCCCAGGCTCGGCCATATCGGCGCCGCCGAGTTCGACCGCGCGGCCGAGTTGATCGACCTCGGCTACGCCGCGGCGGAGGCGGCGATCCCCGACATCCACGAGGCGCTGCGCGTCACCTCCTACGGGCTCGGCCCCGAGGCGCCGGCCCCGGCCGCGAAGTAGCGGCTGGGCGGCGCGCCCAGCAGGCGCTTGAACATCGTGGTGAAGGCGGCGGCGCTGTCATAGCCGAGGTCGAGGGCCACGGTCGTCACCGCCTCGCCCGCCGCCAGCCGCGGCAGGGCCGCGAACAGGCAGGCCTGCTGTCGCCAGGCGGAGAGACTCAATCCGGTCTCCTGCCGGAACAGCCGGGTGAAGGCGCGGCGGCTCATGCCCAGCGCGCCGCACCAGTCGTCGATCGTGTCGTGCGGCGTCGGCCCCTCCAGGAACCGCCGGCAGCGCGCCGCCAGCGCCGCATGGCCCGGCAGCGGCAGGTTCAGCGGCAGCACCGGCATGCGTGCGATCTCCTGCAGGATCAGCGCCATGACCAGCCCGTCGCGGCCATCGAGGTCGTATTCCACCGGCAGGTCGACCGCCTCGATCAGCAGGCTGCGCATCAGCGCCGACACGCCGACCACCCGGCATTCCACCGGCAGGCCGGGGATGGCGTCGGCCTCGACATAGACGCTGCGCATGCTGACCGCGCCGATCGGCTGCACGTCATGGGTGATGCCGCCCGGAATCCACACGGCGCGCTCCGGCGGCACCACCCAGCGTCCCTGCTCGGTCCGGACCAGCAGCACGCCGTTGCTGCCATACAGCAGCTGCGACCGCCGGTGCCGGTGCGGCAGGATCGCGTAATTCGCCGGATAGTCGTTGCCGATGGCGACGACGGGGCGAGGCGTGGCCTCGAATTCGGGCGGGGTAGCGTTGCGGACCATGGCCCACTCTCGAAGATAAAAGACCAAACCACGAAAGCAGGGCATTGCGAAAGGCGTATCTTTGCCCGAACCGGAGGCATTCCCGCCTCCGGGTGCCTCTGTGGTGGTCGCTCAGCGGCCATCGGGACGATCGGGAATGACGAGCGGAACTTTGACCACGGGCCGCAGGCCCGAAGCCGACGGAACGGTGTTCACCATCCTGGCCGCGATCAGCTTCAGTCATCTGCTGAACGACATGATGCAGTCGCTGCTGCCGGCGCTCTATCCGATGCTGGCCACGGATTTCGGTCTCGATTTCGGCCAGGTCGGGCTCATCACCCTGGTGTTCAATCTCACCGCCTCGATCCTGCAGCCGGCAATCGGCCTCTACACCGACCGCAAGCCGCAGCCCTATTCGCTGCCGCTCGGCATGGGCTTCACCCTGGTCGGCCTGGTCGTGCTTTCGGTGGCCCCGACCTTCCCGCTGCTGCTGCTGGGCGCGGCGCTGGTCGGCATGGGCTCCGCCGTCTTCCATCCCGAATCCTCGCGCATCGCCCGGCTGGCCTCGGGCGGTCGGCACGGGCTGGCGCAGTCGGTGTTCCAGGTCGGCGGCAATATCGGCTCGGCGATCGGGCCGCTGCTCGCCGCCTTCATCGTGCTGCCGCGCGGCCAGGCCAGCATCGGCTGGTTCTCCGCCGCCGCCCTGCTCGCCATCCTGGTGCTGACCGGCGTCGGCGCCTGGTACCAGCGGCACCGGCGCAGCCGGGCGGCCAAGCCGCGCCGCCCCGTCGCGCCGGTCGCCCTGTCGCGCGGCAAGGTCGGGATGTCGCTCGGCATCCTCGGCATGCTGGTGTTCTCGAAATACATCTACCTGGCCAGCCTGACGAGCTACTTCACCTTCTACCTGATCCAGACCTTCGGCGTGTCGGTGCAGCAGGCGCAGATCCACCTGTTCATCTTCCTCGGCGCCGTCGCCGTGGGCACGGTGGCGGGCGGCCCGATCGGCGACCGCTTCGGCCGGAAAGTCGTGATCTGGGGGTCGATCCTGGGCGTGCTGCCCTTCACCATGGCCATGCCCTATGTAGGGCTGACCGGCACCGTGATCCTCAGCATCATCATCGGCCTGATCCTGGCCTCGGCCTTCTCCGCCATCGTCGTCTATGCGCAGGAGCTGGTGCCGGGCAAGACCGGCACGATCGCCGGCCTGTTCTTCGGCTTCGCCTTCGGCATGGGCGGCATCGGCGCCGCGGTGCTGGGCGAGGTCGCGGACCTGACCAGCATCGGCTTCGTCTATCGCCTCTGCGCCTTCCTGCCGCTGATCGGGCTGCTCACCGTCTTCCTGCCCGACCTGGAGCGGCCGCGGCGCGTGACCGCCGGGGCCCCGGCGGAATGAGGCGGAACGGCGGGCCGGCGGGCGGAGAACCCTGCCGGCCTGCCGATCGCCCACGGGACCCGGCCTCGCGCCATGGATCTCGAAACTCGAATCTGGCGCCACGACCGCTTCTTTGATAGAGCTGCGTCGATAGTCTCCTTTCGTTTTTGCGGTGCTCCATGTCGATTGACTACCGGAAGGACATCGATGGATTGCGCGCTGTCGCAGTCGTTCCGGTAGTCCTCTATCACGCTGGGATAACCCTGCTGGGCGGCGGCTTCGTCGGCGTCGACGTCTTTTTCGTCATATCGGGATACTTGATCACATCCATTCTGGCGGACGATATCCGGCGAGGAGACTCTTCGATCTTCGGCTTTATCCTCGGCTTTTATGAACGCCGCGCCAGACGGATATTTCCAGCGCTCTTCTTCATGTTGCTGGTTTCGATCATCGTCTCCGTGGCGATTCTGCTGCCCTTCGACCTGCGTGCCTTCTCGCGGTCCGTGGTCGCCACGGTCTCGTTCACCTCGAACATCCTGTTCTACATCGAGTCGGGGTATTTCGCGGCGCCGTCGGAGCTCAAACCGCTGCTCCACACATGGTCGCTGGCGGTAGAGGAGCAGTTCTACATCGTCTTCCCCATCCTGCTGTATCTCCTGTCCAAGACGGGGCAGCGGACGCGCAATATGGCGCTGCTCGCCATCGTCGGCCTGTCCTTCGCGGTCAACATCTGGGGCGTCCGCCCTCATCCGACCGCCACCTTCTACCTCCTCCCGGCCCGTGGCTGGGAGCTTCTGCTCGGATCCCTGCTGGCGCTGAACGTGCTCCCCGCTCCGACCGGGCGCGGCGTCCGCGAGTTCGCTTCCGCGCTGGGGCTGGCCCTGATCGGCTACAGCGTGCTGACCTTGTCTTCGACCGATCCGTTCCCGGGATGGAATGCCGCCCCGCCCTGCATCGGCGCGGCGCTGATCATCTGGGCGGGCGCCGGCGGCGACAGCCTCGGCGGGCGCCTGCTGGGGCTGAGCCCGGTCGTTTTCATCGGCAAGATCTCCTACTCGCTGTATCTCTGGCACTGGCCGATCATCGTCTTCGTCAAATACTCGATCAATCGCGAGCTTGCGCCCGCCGAGATCGGCCTTGTCGTCGTCGCGTCGGTCGCGGCCGCCACCTTGTCCTGGCGCTACGTCGAACAGCCCTTCCGCGGCAAGGGCAGCCGGTTCAACCGCCGGTGGATCTTCACCGTCTCGACGGCGGCAGCCGCCCTGTTCCTGACCGCCGGCATGACCGGCTACCTGACCAAGGGCCTGCCGCAGCGCTTCCCCGAGGCGATCCCGATCATGGCCAAATATGTCGCCTACCCATATGCCGACATGTACCGCCTGGGAACCTGCTTCCGACGCGAAAGCCAGTCCGCCGCCCAGTATCCGGAAGCGGATTGCTACGGCTCGACTGCGCCGGACATCCTGATCTGGGGCGACAGCTTCGGGGCACATCTCTATAGCGGCCTGGTCAGCGGCGTCGCACCGGCGCATCTGCGGGTCGGCCAGGCAACGTCCCAGGCCTGCCCTCCGATCCTCAACATGCCGAACTACATCTGGCCGGGCTGCGGCGCGTTCAACGACCACATTTTCGAGATGATCAAGCGCAGCCCGCCAAAGAACGTCATCCTGTCCGCCCGATGGGAGCTGCTGGACCGGCAGGACATTCCCCAGCTGACGGGCACGATCGCCGCGCTGAAGGGGCTTGGGATCGACGTTTTCGTCGTCGGCCAGTCGCCGACTTTCTACGCGCCGGCCTACGCCCTGTTCATCAAGAATATGCGCGGCGATACCCCTTCCGCTCCGGTCCAGGGGATCGATCACGGCGAGCTCAACCGGCTGATCGCGGCGGTAGCGGAGCCCGCCGGTGCGAAGTTCTTCGGGCCGGAGGAGCTGTTCTGCACCGGGACGCGGTGCCGGATCGACCAGGACGGAACCCTTATGTTCTGGGATGACGGTCACTTCACGGCCGAAGGCTCGGGCTATGTCGCCGAGAAGTTCTTCGCCCGGTACGGCGCCGAACTGGCCTCGCAGGTGCGGGCCAGGCTGTAAGCGGCTGCCGACGCCGAACGAAGGCGGTCAGGCCCCGAATAACCGACCGGAGCCGGCCGCGGACCGCTTCGGCCGCATGCCCGCTGCTGCACGAGGCGGCTCGTCCGGACAGCCACCTGCGGCTGTGCCGGCGCATGTTTCGGAGTATCTTGGTCGGATGGTCTGCGCTCGGCGGACGGAGGGGCACGGATGGGCCTGTGGGATCGACACCGTCGGCGCGCGCCGGCATGGGCGATTCTGGCGGCGGTCGGCCTGGAGCCCGCGGCGGCCCTGGCGCATGACAGCTGGATCAACCGCGGCCGCTACCTCGAATACGGCACCGTCAACCATTGCTGCGGCGACCACGACTGCTCGGCCTGGCCCCGCGCGGATATCGAGGAGAGCAGCGATGGCTACCGGATCCGCTCGACCGGCGAATTCGTGCCGCGCTTCAAGGCCCAGAGCAGCGAGGACGGCGAGTACTGGATCTGCCGCAAATCGACCCACGCGATCCGCTGCTTCTTCGCGCCCTCACCGGGGGCATAGGCCGCCGGACCGAAATTGCGGCCACGTCGCCATAGCTTTTGATGAAGAAGAGAGAATGGTGCCCAGGGACGGAGTCGAACCGCCGACACGGGGATTTTCAATCCCCTGCTCTACCAACTGAGCTACCTGGGCGCCGTTGGCTCCGCAGTGCGGAGGCCGTGCTTATAGGAAACCGGACGCCGGCTGTCTAGCGCTGATCTTCATCCGGCTGCAATGTTTCTTCGGCCTCGTCCTCGGGCTTCGCCGGAACCGTGTAAGCCTCGGAAAACCAATGGCCGAGATCGATGTCGGCGCAGCGGCGCGAGCAGAACGGACGGTATTGCTGCACCGTCGGCTTGCGGCAGATCGGGCAGCGCCCCTTGGTCTCTGTGATCGTGCTCATGGCTCTCAGAATCGGGTCTTCGGTACGCGGCTTCAAGCCTGCTGGTGATCAGGTGTGGACGACATCCGCCAGGGCCTGGCCGCGCCGCTCCCGCGCCAGCTCGGCCAGGCCCAGCGGCGACAGGGATTCGCTGAGCTGGACCCGCAGCGGATCGTCGGCCAGCGCGCCGCGGAAGGCGTTCAGCAGCGCCGCGCGGTCGCCGCCGCGGCGCATCGAGATGAAGTCGACCACCACGGTGCCGCCGATGTTGCGCAGCCGCAGCTGCCGGGCGATCTCGACCGCCGCCTCGCGGTTGGCGCGGACGTGATCCGGCGCGCGGCCGCCATCGACGTCGATCGCGGTCAGGGCCCGCGTCGCCTCGATGGTGATGCTGCCGCCGGAAGGCAGCGGCACGGTCGGGCTCAGCAGCGTGTCCAGGGCATCGCCCAGCGGCGCCGCGCCGGCGGCGATGCGGGGCGCGAGCTCGGGCACCGCCGCCGTCGCCCAGCGCTGCAGCGGCGGCAGCAAAGCGGCGCCGTCGACGACGATTCGGGCGGCGTCCGGATGGTCGAGGATCAGCCGGCGCGCCGCGCCCGGCGCGGGCTCCAGCAGCGCCGGGGCCCGGGTGGCCTCGGCGCGGTCGGCGATCGCCTCCCAGCGCCGTGCCAGCCGCGTCGCCTCGTCCAGCACCGTGTCGACCGCCATGCCGGCGCTCGCAGCGCGGACGATCCAGCCACCCTCGAGCCGCTGCTGCCAGTCCCGCTTCGCCGCAGGCCCGAGCCGGCTCGACACCGCCATGGCCGACGAGAACGGCAGATGGATCAGCCCGGCGCCGGGCAGCGCCACGTCGCGCGTCGCCTCCGCCCCCTTCTCACCCCTGGGGTCGGCGACGATCTGGACGATCACCGGCGCGCCGGCGCGCAGCGAGTCGGCGTCCGGCCCGCGCAGCGGCAGGAAGGCGCTGCGGCCGGTGCCGATGTCGAGGAAGGCGGCGGCGGACACGCGGTCGACCTTCTCGACCCGGGCCAGCACCACCGCGCCGGACAGGCTCGGCCGCGAGAGGCGCTCGGCGGCCAAGTCGGTCAGGCGGCCGTCGATCACCACGCCGGCCAGCAGCACGCCGTCCGTAGCGGTGATCTCGACCGCCTTCACCAGCGGTAGCCCGCGCCGCCGAGGAGCTGTGAGGTCTCGAACAGCGGCAGGCCGACGATGTTGGAATAGGAGCCTTCGATGGCGCGGATCAGCGCCGCCGCCCGCCCCTGAATGGCGTAGCCGCCGGCCTTGCCGCGGCCCTCGCCCGAGGCGACATAGGCGTCGATCTCGTCCGGGGTCAGGCGCTTGAAGATCACGCTGCTCTGCACCAGCCGCTGGCGCAGGGTGCCGTCCGGCGCGATCAGGCAGACGCCGCCATGGACACGGTGGCGCCGGCCGGACAGCAGCTCCAGGCACTGCCGCAGCTCGGAATCGGTCTCGGCCTTGGGCAGGATCCGCCGGCCGCAGCCGACCACGGTGTCCGCCGCCAGGATGTAGGCGCCGGGCGCCAGGGTCCGAATCGCCTCGGCCTTGGCCTGGGCCAGGCGCTTGGCGTGCGGGCCGGGCAACTCGCGCTTCAGCGGGGTCTCGTCGAGATCGGCGGGCAGGACCTGGTCCGGCACGATGCCGATCTGGCGCAACAAATCGAGACGCCTCGGCGAAGCCGAGGCGAGCACAAGCAGGTCGGTCCTGCCCGTCCTTTCCGGATCGGGCACGGCAGTTACTTGAAGCGGAAGGTGATGCGACCCTTGGTCAGGTCGTAGGGGGTCATCTCGACATTGACCCGGTCACCCGCCAGCACCCGGATGCGGTTCTTGCGCATCTTGCCCGAGGTGTGCGCGAGAACTTCGTGGTCGTTGTCGAGCTTCACCCGGAACATCGCATTCGGGAGCAGCTCGGTCACGGTGCCCGAGAACTCGATCAAATCTTCCTTGGCCATCCAAACTCGCCATGTTGAGAATCCGCCCAAGAAGTGGGCGACCGGACTTGTCGGGTCAAGAAATTTGTTCGGCGTCAGGCCGCGTTTCCACCATGTCTTCGTCGTTGGGTCAGGTCTCGGACGGCCTGTTGGCCCACGGATCGAAGACAGGGACGCCGGCATTCCGAAAGTCGTTGACGTTCCGGGTGGCGACACCGAGGTCATGCGCCTTCGCCGTCGCCGCAATCAGCACATCGGGTTGGGCGTAGGTGTAGCCGGCCTTCTGTCCGTCATGCACCAGGCGGCGCCAGATCAGGAGGACCTCCTCGTCGATCTCAAGAATGCGATCGCCGAACCACAGTCTGACACCATCCTTCAACCATGTTTCCAGCTCGGCTCGGAAGCCTGGATCGGAAACTCGCTCGATGCCGAGCCGGATCTCGGCGGCGGTCACACGACTGAGATAGCAGGCTACCGGTGGCACGCTTTCGGCCCAGCCCCGGACCGCGCGATTGCACCGCGCTCCTTTGCGCAGCTCGGAAACCACATTGGTGTCGAGCAGCCAGCCACGCGCCATGATCAGAAGGACGGCAGGTCACGCACCGGCGAAAATTCGCGCAACGGCTCGAACTCGTCCATTTCCGCAAACGGCCCTTCGCCGAACAGGGCGGCAAGGCTGACGGTCGCCTTCGGCGCCAGCCGGGCAAAGTCGGCCGCCGACAGGATCACGACCGCATCCTGTCCATGCACCGTGACGCGCTGCGGTCCCGTTTCCCGGGCACGCCGCACGACCTCGCTGAATCGCGCCTTGGCGTCCTCGAGCTTCCAGACCGGCAATGCGGACGAAGAGACATGCTTGTCGCGGGCAACCACGGGCGATCTCCTGACCAGTCTGGTCGGAATATGGAATGCCTGAGATCGGGCCACAAGAGCCCGCCGTCACGCCCGCTCCTGCGCCTGGTCGCCGAAGCGCTCGCGGATGCGGGACAGCAGCAGGTCGCGCACCTGGCGGAAGGCGGCCATCCGGGTCTCGCGGTTGCCCTCGATCGCGGTCGGGTCGAAGGTGTTCCAGAATTCCAGGTCGCAGGCGGTGGTGCGGGTCATCTCCACCGCCCGGTGCTGGGCTTCGGGCGACAGCGAGATCACCAGGTCGAAATTGTCGTCCTCGAGGTCGTCGAAGCCCTTCGGCCGGTGGCGGCTGAGATCGATGCCGATCTCCTTCATCACCGCGACGGCGAAGGGGTCCAGCTCGTCCGGCCGCACCCCGACGCTGTCGACGAAGATGCGCGACCCCGCCACATGCTTCAGGATCGCCTCGGCCATGGCCGAGCGGATCGCGTTCTGGGTGCAGGCGAAGAGGACGCTGGTCGGCCCCGCCATCGCTCACCCGCGGATCTGCAGGACGCATAGCAGCGTGAACAGCCGCCGCGCCGTCTGGTGGTCGATCGCGATCCGGTCGGCCAGCCTCTCGCCGAGCATGACCGAGCCCTCGTCATGCAGCCCACGCCGGCCCATGTCGATCGCCTCGATCCTGGACGGCGGCGCGGTCTTGATCGCGGCGTAATAGGTCTCGCAGACCAGGAAATAGTCCTTGATGATCCGGCGGAACGGCTGCACCGGCAGCGCCACCCGCTCGGGCTCGCCCTCCTGCCCGCTGGTGATCTCGAAGATCAGCCGGTTCTCCTCCATGCGCAGGCGCAGGCGGTAGGGGCCGGCGGGCCCCTGGACCAGGCGGAAGCTGTTCTGCTCGATCAGGTCGTGGATCGCGACCCGGCGCTCATGCGCCACCTCCGGCGAACGGCGGACGGCGGCGCTCTCGTCGATCACGACCTCGACGAGGCGCCCCTCCTCCGCCCCACTCTTCTCCGCGTCCCCGGCCGCGCCGCTCATCCCTTCAGCCGCTGGGCGATCGACAGCGCGTGCGCCTCCAGCCCTTCGGCGCGGGCCAGGCGCACCGCGGCCGGCCCGATCCTGGCGAGGCCGGCGGCGTCGCAGCGCACCAGCGTGGTGCGCTTGACGAAGTCGAAGACGCTGAGGCCGCTGGCGAAGCGGGCGCTTCGCGCGGTCGGCAGCACATGGTTCGGCCCGGCCACATAGTCACCGACCGCCTCTGGCGCATGGCGGCCGAGGAAGATCGCCCCGGCATGGCGGACCCGGTCGGCGATGCGGTCCGGGTCGGCGACGGCGAGCTCGAGATGCTCCGGCGCCAGCCGGTCGATCAGCGGCACCGCATCGTCGAGCGAGCCGACCACGATCACGCCGCCCTGACCGCGCCAGCTGGCGCCGGCGATCTCCGCCTTCGGCAACCGCGCCAGCACCCGGTCGACCGCCGCGGTCACGGCGTCGGCGAAGGCCGCGTCGTCGGTGATCAGCACCGACTGGGCATGGGTGTCGTGCTCGGCCTGGGACAACAGGTCGACCGCGATCCACTCCGGGTCGTTTCCGGCATCGGCCACCACCAGGATCTCGGACGGGCCGGCGATCATGTCGATGCCGACGGCGCCGAAGACCTGGCGCTTGGCCTCGGCGACATAGGCGTTGCCCGGGCCGGTGATCTTGTCGACCGGGCGGATGCTGGCGGTGCCGTAGGCCAGGGCCGCCACCGCCTGGGCGCCGCCGACGCGCCAGATCTCGGTCACCCCGGCGCGCTCCGCCGCGGCCAGCACCAGCGGGTTCAGCACCCCGTCCGGCGCCGGCACCGCCATGGCGATGCGCCCGACCCCCGCCACCCTGGCCGGGATCGCGTTCATCAGGACGGAGCTGGGGTAGTTGGCCAGGCCGCCGGGGACGTAGATGCCGACCGCGTCGATCGGGGTCCAGCGGGCGCCGAGGCCGATGCCGTCCTCGTCGACATAAGACAGGTTCGGCAGCACCGTCTTGGCGTGGAAGGACTCGATCCGCCGGGCCGCCAGGTCCAGCGCCGCATAGGTCTCGGCATCCACCTGCGCCCGAGCCGCGGCGATCTCCTCCGCGCCGATGCGCAGCGTCTCCGGCGTCAGCCGCACCCGGTCGAAGCGCTCGGTGAACGCGATCAGCGCCGCGTCGCCGCGCGCCCGGGTCTCGGCGATGATGGTCGCGACCACGCCGGCGACATCGGCATGGGCGCCGCGGCGGGCGGAGACGAAGGCCTCGAATTCCTCGGCGAAGCCGGGGGAGCGGGCATCAAGTCGCAGCGGCATGGACGGCGTTCCGGAAGCGGTCGACCCAGCCGGCGATCTCCTCCGGCCGGGTCTTGAAGGCGGCGCGGTTGACGATCAGCCGCGAGGTGACGTCGGCGATGTGCTCGATCTCGCGCAGCCCGTTCGCCTTCAGCGTCGAGCCCGACGAGACCAGGTCGACGATGCGGCGGCACAGGCCCAGCGTCGGCGCCAGCTCCATCGCCCCGTTCAGCTTGATGCACTCCGCCTGTACCCCGCGCGCGGCGAAGTGGCGGCGGGTCACGGCCGGATATTTGGTGGCGACGCGGATATGGCTCCAGCGCCGCGGATCGTCGGTCTCGGCCAGGTCCACCGGCTCGGCCACCGCCAGGCGGCAAGCACCGATGCCGAGGTCGAGCGGGGCATAGAGCTCGGGATAGTCGAACTCCATCAGCACGTCGTTCCCGGCGACGCCCAGCTGCGCCGCGCCGAAGGCGACGAAGGTGGCGACGTCGAAAGACCGCACCCGGATCAGCCGGATATGCGGATGGTTGGTGGCGAAGGACAAGCCGCGGTGCCGCGGGTCGTCGAAGGCCGGCTCCGGCTCCAGCCCGGCCTGCGCCATCAGCGGGCGCAGCTCGTCCAGGATGCGGCCCTTGGGCAGGGCGATGGTCAAAGGATCGGGAACGGTCGAGGACATGAGGCCGGCTTCCGCGGAAACGGCCGGCACCATAGCCGAAAGCGCAGCCGCGAGACCAGAAGAGGCCGCGACTCGCCCATGCGCGGATCGGTGGTCACTTGCACGGGAGATTGCGAGGGTCGTGAGCGAACGCGGTGTCAGATCATCCAAGGATCAATCACGTTCACCCCGGTCGCCTTGAAAGGGCTGGTGTCGCGAGTGGCAACACTGAATCCATTGGCGGCGGCAATTGCGGCGATATAGCCGTCGGCCGTGCTGATCGCCAGACCGGCCGCTCGTGCCCCGGACATCAGTTCGGCATAAGCTTGGGAGGCGGCCAGGTCGAACGGCAGCACACGACCGTGGAACAGCGGCAACACACGCCGCTCCAGATGTTCATGTAGCCCTTCCCGGCGTTTCCCGGCCGGCATCAGCGCAATGCCGAAACGCAATTCTGCAACGGTGACGGCAGACAGAAATAGCGTTTCGATGGGCTGTGCGTCGATCCAGGCGACCACCCTGCCCTCGGCGGTGCGCATGGTCTCGGAAATGACGTTCGTATCGAGCAGGATCATTCAAACCTCGGGGGCTCCGCCGGGGTCTTGTCGCGGACCTCGTCAAAGACCACGAAATCCTCGTCCGTAAGGCCCAGCTCCCGGCCGATCTCGGCCAACAGGGTTCCCAGCTTGGGCCGGCCCTCCGGCTTCACGGCTTGTTCCAGGATGTCGCGGATTTCGGCCTCTGTGCTGCGCCCATGGGTCGCCGCCCGCACGCGCAGGGCGCGGTGCACCTCGTCGGGCACATTTCTGACGGTGATTGATGGCATAGATTCACATCCCGAACTTGCCTGCATTGCAATCACTATACATAAATGCAGTCACTCTTTGGAATGTGAACCGCCAGCCGCTACCCCTGCCCTGCCGCAGCCGCGAAGGCGCGGCCGATCAGCGCCTTGGCGTCGTCCTGCACCTGCCGCAGATGGTCCTCGCTGCGGAAGCTCTCGGCGTAGATCTTGTAGACCTCCTCGGTGCCCGAGGGCCGGGCCGCGAACCAGCCGTTCGCCGTCGCGACCTTGATGCCGCCGAAGGGCTGGCCGTTGCCGGGCGCCTTGGTCAGAGTCTGAGTCACCGGGTCGCCGCCGAGCTGGGTGGCGCCGAGCCCCTCCGGCGTCAGGGTCTTGAACACCTGCTTCTGCTGGCTGCTGGCCGGCGCGTCGGCGCGGGCGTACCAGGCGGTGCCCAGCTCCTGCGTCAGCCCGGTGTAGAGCTCGCTCGGGTCGCGGCCGGTGACGGCGGTGATCTCCGCGGCCAGGAGGCCGAGGATGATGCCGTCCTTGTCGGTGGTCCACACCGTGCCGTCCCGGCGCAGGAAGGAGGCGCCGGCGCTCTCCTCGCCGCCGAAGCCGACCGACCCGTCGCTCAGGCCCTCGACGAACCATTTGAAGCCGACCGGCACCTCCAGCAGGCGGCGGCCGAGCTTGGCCGCGACCCGGTCGATCATGCTGCTGCTGACCAGCGTCTTGCCGACCGCGCTGTCGGCCCGCCAGCCGGTGCGGTGCTGGAACAGATAGGCGATCGACGCCGCCAGGAAGTGGTTCGGGTTCATCAGCCCGGCGGTGCGGGTGACGATGCCGTGGCGGTCGGCGTCGGTGTCGTTGGCGAAGGCGACGTCGAATTTGTCCCGCAGCCCCAGCAGCCGGGTCATGGCGTAGGGCGAGGAGCAGTCCATGCGGATCTTGCCGTCCCAATCGGCCGTCATGAAGCGGAAGGTCGGGTCGACGATGTCGCTGACCACGGTCGCGGCGATGCCGTACCGGTCGATCAGCGGCTTCCAGTAGCCCACCGCCGCGCCGCCCAGCGGGTCGATGCCGATCTTGACGCCGGAGGAGCGGATCGCCTCGAGATCCACCACGCTGCCCAGGTCGCCGACATAGCCATCGTTGTAGTTGTGGCGATGCGTGGTCGTGGCCTGCAGCGCGCGCGCCAACGGCACCCGCTGCACCCCGTCCAGCCCCTTGCCGATCAGCTCGTTCGCGGTGCGCTCGATCCAGCCGGTCACCTCTGTGTCGGCCGGGCCCCCGTTCGGCGGGTTGTATTTGAAGCCGCCATCCTCCGGCGGGTTGTGCGACGGGGTGACGACGATGCCGTCGGCCAGCCCCGCGGTCCGGCCGCGGTTGTAGGTCAGGATGGCGTGCGAGATCACCGGCGTCGGCGTGTAGCCGCCGTCCTGGTCGATCATGGTCTCGACGCCGTTCGCCGCCAGCACCTCCAGCGCGCTGGCCAGCGCCGGCTCGGACAGAGCGTGGCTGTCGATGCCGATGAACAGCGGCCCGTCGATCCCGGCGCGCTTGCGGTACAGGCAGATCGCCTGGGTGATGGCGAGGATATGGTCCTCGTTGAAGCTGCCGGCGAAGGCCGAGCCGCGATGGCCGGAGGTGCCGAAGGCGACGCGCTGCGCCGGGTTCGCCGGGTCCGGCCTGGTCGTGAAATAGGCCGTGATCAGCCGCGGCAGGTTGACGAGGTCGGACGGATCGACGGGCTTTCCTGCGAGCGGGCTGACCATCTGTGTCCCTCCCTGGTTTCGGATCTGAAGGCAAATTGCGCCAGCCGGCGTCGTCTGTCGAGGAGGCGGCGCCTCGGTTTTCGCTTTCGTCCGCCCGCGCGGTGCGGGCAAATGGTCGGGGCAGCAGGGGACGACGCCTTGGACCGGATCGAGAGCGCCGACAGCAGGATGCGGGCGCGCTGGCAGCGCGACCCGGAGGGCATGCGCCGGCGCATCCTGGACGCGGCGCTGGCCGAGTTCACCCGGCACGGCTTCGGCGGGGCCCGGATCGACCGCATCGCCGCGGCCGCGGGCGCCAACAAGCGCATGCTGTACTACCATGTCGGCAACAAGGAGACGCTGTACCTGGCGGTGCTGGAGGAGACCTATGCCCGCATCCGCACCGCCGAGCGCGCGCTGAACCTGGAGAGCCTGGCGCCGGACGCCGCGATCGCCCGGCTGGTCGAGTTCACCTGGAGCTATTTCCTGGAGAACCCGGAATTCCTGACCATGCTGAACCAGGAGAACCTGTACCAGGCCCGGCATCTGAAGCAGTCGCCCAACGTCCGGCCCTTGCATTCGCCCTTCGTCGGGATGATCGGCGAGGTGCTGGACCGCGGCGTCGCCGCCGGCGCCTTCCGGGCCGGGATCGACCCGGTGCAGCTCTACATCTCGATCGCCGGCCTGGCCTATTTCTACGTCTCGAACCGCTGGACGCTGGGCGTCATCTTCGACCGCGACCTGTTCGAGCCCCAGGCCCGCGCCGACCGCCTGGCCCACATGACCGACCTGGTGCTGGCGGCGCTGCGGCCGTGAGACTGCGACCGTCCGCAACAGGCGGGGAGAGCGGTCAGAGCCGCAACGCTCTCGCATGGCGTCTGTGCGCCGATAGGAGACACCGCGGCGGTACCTCGATACCGGACGTCGCCCGAACTGGCCGGATTCCAGCGTGTCTCGGCGAGCCCGAGCTGGCGAGGGTGCTCCAAAACCGGCCACCCTTGTCGTCTCCCGGAAGCGGACGCGATCGCACACGCCCCTTCCCGGCCAGGCCTGTCCGACTTCCACCGCCTGATCGAAGGAATAGATCGCCAGGCTCGACCGTCCTTGGTCTAAGGGGCGTTTGTCGGACGCCTGGAGCTGGGGATCGTTTCGAACCATGAACGGCCGCACTATGGCTACTGTTATGCCACGAGGATGAAGACTTTGACTCCAAGAACGCTTGGGACCGGCGCGATCCGGACCCTGCTCCTTGCGGCCGCCGCGCTCGGCCTGATGGCGGCCGGCACCGTCGCCATGGCGGCCCCTCCTCAAGGCCAGGGTCAGGGACAGGGGCACGGTCAGGGACAAGGCCACGGCAAGAAGCAGAGCGTGATCGTGCCCGGAACTCCGGGCAGCGGGCCCGGCCAAGGCCAGGGCAAATCCCATCGCCAGGGCAATGCCGGCGCGCCGGTGGTGCTATTCCAGCCGCGGGACCGGGACGTGATCGTCGACTATTATGGCGGCTGGCCGCGCGCCCAGGCGCTGCCGCCTGGCATCGCCCGCAACCTGGCGCGGGGCAAGCCGCTGCCTCCGGGCATCGCCAAGCGGGGCCTGCCGCCGGACCTGCTGGCCCGGCTGCCGCGCTACGACGGCTACGACTATTACATGGTCGGGTCCGACGTGGTGCTGATGGCCATCGCCACCGGCATCATCGTCGACATCCTGACCGATTGAACTTGTCGCTGAAACCCTGCCGGATCGCCGGCGCCCCCGAGACCCGGGGGTTCGCCGGCCGATCGTCATGCCCTCAGTCGAACGGGCGGAAGCCTTCGCGCGCGAGGGTTAGGTCGCGGTCGTCGACCAGGCCGTTGCCGTCGACGTCCAGATTGGTCGTCTCCCAGTCGCCGGTCGGCCCGGTGCCGGGCTTGACCTGCTGGATCCGGTCGGCGAGCTCGGCCTCGAGCGCGTCGATCAGGGCGGGATCCGTGGTCGGGTCGGCCTTGAGATCGGCGATCCGCTCCTGCAGGTCACGGATCCCCGTCTCCTGCGGTGTGCCAAAATTGGCCTGCATGGCGCCGACGTTGGCGCTGTAGCCTAGCTCCTTGGCCAGGCTGACCATGGCGGAGACACGGGCACCGTGATTGCGGAACGGCCCGTTGCCGACGGTCGGCGACAAGCCGGAGCCAGCCAGCGCAGCGGTGGTGTCGTCGTCGAGCGAGATGGTGTCGGCCTTGCCGGGCCTTATACCCCTCGTCTTGCCGCTGTTGCCGAGGGCTTCATCCCCGGAGCTGTCGACGCCGCTGCCAGTGCTGCTGGCTGTCCCGCCGCCGTTGCCGCTGCCATTGCTGTCAGCCTTGCCGCCGCCGTTTCCGCCATCGTTGCCTCCCCCACTTCCATTGCCGTTACCGCCTCCATTACCGCCGCCGTGTCCGCCGCCATTGTCCTTGACGGTGATGAACTGCGGCTTCGAGACATCCTTGAGATCCCCCCAGGCGCCTGCGCTCGCCGCCGTGGCGTAGAGCAGTCCGAAAGCGGCCACGATGGGCAGCGTCGCAGCAGAGCGGATACGCATCAGAAACTCCAGAACCGTGGTGCCGAAGCGGGCTGCGATGGCCCGTCTCGCATGTCTGACGTCCTGGGAGCCCCCGGTATTCCACAGACATCTGGAGAGTATTCACGCCGTGGTCAGGCAGATGCCTCGGGCGGGCGGGTCACAGCCGCAGACTGGACGGCTGTTACGCGTCATCCCAGGGGCCGCTTCTTACCCTTCCCTGCCGGCCTGACTGGCCAGGATGGCGCCACAAGCGGACATCAAGAAGTCGCTGATAAGGACTGTTTTGCTGGACCTGAGACGTCCAGCGTTTCCCGACGCAGGGTCCAATCGATCAATTCTGCCATGGCTGGCCCAAGTGCCTTACCCAAGTCCGTGAGCGCGTATTCCACCCTCGGAGGCACCTGCGGATAGACTGTTCGAGTAATTATCCCGTCCTTCTCCAGCTCCTTCAGTTGCTGGATGAGCATCTTCTGATTGACGCCTTCCACACGCCTCTCGAGCTCTGAGAAACGCAGCGGCTCCTTCGCACCGAACAGCTGGCAGATGATGACAATCTTCCATTTGCCCTCCAGCACCCGGAGGGCGTCCGTGGTCGCTTCTGCCCACACACGATGCTGTTGCGGGTCGCCGCAATTCCAATGCCGGTCCTTCGCCATGCTTACCTATTGGTGGGTTGCCCACCTTTCCGTTCGTTCTTGTCAATACCTCAGTATCTATCAATTTGAGGAGCAGAACAACAGGAGCATCAGCATGAAAATCGGCATCATCGGCATTGGTAACATCGGCGGCACGCTTGCCCGAAAGCTCTCATCTGCCGGGCATGAGGTCAGGGTCGCCAACTCCAAGGGCGTCGACGATGTGCGGCCTTTCGCGGACGAGGTTGGAGCCGCGGCGGCCGACACGCGAGGAGTCGTCTCCGGCGCGGAGTTGGTCATCATGTCCATCCCTCTCCCAGCTTTCGAGAAGTTGCCGAAAGACCTTTTCAAGGATGTGCCTGAACGCGTCCCTGTCGTTGACACCAGCAACTATTATCCGGGCATGCGTGACCCTCAGATCGCTGAACTTGATGCAGGCGAGGTGGAGAGCGTGTGGGTGTCGAGGCAACTCGGCCGTCCGATAATCAAGGCCTTCAACAATATCCTTGCCGAGTCCCTGTCGGAACTCGGTCAGCCAGAAGGCGCTGCCGGTCGATCGGCCGTGGCAGTTGCCGGAGACGACGCCGCAGCCAAGCAGGTGGTCATGGGCATCGTCAACGAGATCGGTTTCGACCCTGTTGACGCCGGATCGCTGGCGGAATCGTGGCGGCAGCAGCCCTCAACACCTGCCTACTGCTGTGACTACGACGCCGCCACCATGCGCAAGGCACTCGGCGCTGCGGTGAAGGGCGAAGCGCCCAAGAAGCGCGACCAATTGCCCGACAAGATGGGGGCGCTTGGCCCGAACCCGACCCATGCTGACATTGTGGCGATGAACCGCTCGCTCAACCCGCTGACCTGAGGAGCGAGCCATGACGAAATTTGTCACAAGCGCGCGGTCTTGTTGAATTTCGCAGGTGGCGTCTACCTTCTGTGGTCTCGGGAGCCGGACTGACCCGGACAGCCCGCGCCTCACGCCGTCATTCAAACCTGTAAAACGGATACGTCCGCCTCTGCGCTTGACGAGGCGACGCTGGAAGCAGCGGGCTTCGACTTTGAGATTGAACTCTGGTCCCTCGCCGGGTCGACGCGGACGTCCGCTCCGGAGGACCGGCAGAACCCACGAATGTCAGCAATGGGGACGAAGTGCCCGTTCGGCCAACACCAGCCGGCACTTCCATATCGGGATCGGATGCGGTCAACCGGCCGGCGTTGCCGGACCAGGATTTTCGGCCGGCTCGCGGCCGCGAACACAATGTCCATTGCGTTCACCCGCGACTCTCGTTCATGATACGTTCTATGGACATGGCGCAATCCGACTCCGAAGAGATCCGGCCGACCGATCCCGACATGAAGTGGACGGGATGGGCGCTGGACTCGCTGCGCGAGCTGGTCACGATCGACTTGCGCACCAAGCGGATCACCTCGACGCAGCAGCAGGCGATGCCGGCAGGGGCGGAGTCGATCCCCGATTTCGACCTGAAGCAGTCGCGGCTGTCCCGGTCGGTGCGGCTGTCGATCGCCATGACCGAGCGGATCCGCGCCAACTATCTGATGCGCCGGAAAAAGCGCAAGGAGTCGGGCGAGCAGGAGCACCGCCGGCAACGGCGGGAGCAGGCCGCCCAGGCCGTGGCCGAAGCGGTCGCGCAGCCCGAGGACGTCGAGTACATGCGGTCCTGGGTCTGGGAGAAGCTGGTCGAGGACGAGATCCTGGACGAGCAGCTCGACACCCTGTCGGCCGAGGAGTTCGTGCGCGAGGTCTGCCGCAAGATCGGCCGCCCGCCGAATCCAGCCTGGATGCCGCGAGGCTGGGACGATGCCGCCGACATCGGCGGCGACGGCACCGTCGTCGCGCCCGGCAGATGCGTGGACCTGGTCGCTGTGAGCCCCGCGGCCGCGGAGGGCTGGGCCGAGCCGCCGGAGGAGTCCGGAGACGGCTGCCTGCCATCCCGACTGCCGAAGCCGGATAGCAGTTGAACGCCGTGTCACCTGCCACGCGCCCATCATCAGCCGGCCCAGCCTTCCACTCTTCCCTTCCCGCAGGGGGAGGGGGAGATGAAACGTGGGCAAGCCGGTACTGCCCGCTTCCCCCTCTTGACCCCTGCCCCGCTCCACAGCAGGATTTAACCAACGGGTTAATTTCTGCCGGGCCGACCAGAAGCCCGCGACCGGGAGACGCCGATGGGATCGCGAAGCGCCCGTGACCGCGCGCTTGCCCTGCTGCAGGCCGGCTGGGTCCGGCCGGTCATCCTGCTGCTGATCATCATCGTGCTGTGGGACCTGGCGATCCGGGTGTTCCGGCTGCCGCCCTACCAGGTGCCGGCGCCCTGGGACGTCATCGTCACCTTGTGGCGCGATGGGCCGGAGCTGCTGGCGCAATCGGTGCCCACCACCGTCGCCACCGTGCTGGGCTTCCTGCTGTCGGCCGCGATCGGCATCCCGACCGCGATGCTGATCGCAGGCTCCCGCACGGTCGAGGCCTATGTCTACCCGCTGCTGGTGTTCTCGCAGTCGATCCCGAAGGTGGCGATCGCGCCGCTCTTCGTCGTCTGGTTCGGCTTCGGGCTCGAACCCAAGGTGATCTCGGCCTTCCTGCTCGGCGTGTTCCCGGTGGTGGTCTCGGCGGTGCAGGGCTTCAAGTCGCTCGACCCCGACACGCTCGACCTGGCCCGGGCCATGGCCGCCAGCCGCTGGCAGGTGTTCCGCATGGTCGGGCTGCCCGCGGCGATGCCGGCGATCTTCTCCGGCCTCAAGGTCTCGGTGACGCTGGCGGTGGTCGGCGCCGTGGTCGGCGAGTTCGTCGGCGCCAACTCCGGCATCGGCTTCGTGCTGCAGCGCTCGATCGGCAATTTCGAGCTGCCGACCATGTTCGCGGCGCTGGTGATCCTGGCGCTGCTCGGCGTCGTGCTGTTCTGGCTGGTCGACGTCGTCGAACGCCTGGTCATTCCCTGGCACGCCAGCCGGCGCCGGGAGCTGATTATCGCCGCCTAAGGCGGCAAACTTGAGATCGCCGCCTGACGCGGCGCAACCAATCATAGGGGGAGGAACACCATGATCCGGAGCCTGCTGATCGCCCTCGGCATCCTGCTCGCGGCCGGCTCGGCCCAGGCGGCCGACAAGGTCGTGCTGATGCTGAACTGGTACGTCTATGGCGAGCACACGCCGTTCTTCTACGGCAAGGCCAAGGGCTTCTACGCCGACCAGGGCATCGACCTGGAGATCCAGGAGGGCCGCGGCTCGGCCATGACCGCCCAGGCGGTCGCCGCCGGCACCGTCGGCTTCGGCTATTTCGACGTGCCGACCATGATCAAGGCCGCGGCCAAGGGCGCGCCGCTGGTCTCGGTCGGCGTGCTGCTGCAGAAGAGCCCGATGTCGGTGATGGGCTTCACCGACAAGGCCATCCGCAAGCCGGAGGACATCAAGGGCAAGACCGTGGCCACCACGCCCGGAGATTCGCTGTCGCAGATCTGGCCCTTCTTCCTGCAGAAGACCGGCCTCTCGGAAAGCGACTTCCGCACCGTCTCCGGCGACGCCCAGACCAAGCTGAACGCCGTGATCAACGGCCAGGCCGACCTGCTGCTGGGCTATGCCATGGACCAGAGCATGAAGATCAAGGACGCGACGGGCAAGGACGTCACCCCGATCCTGTTCGCCGATTACGGGGTCAACATGGTGTCCTCCGGCATCGTCGTGCAGAAGGACCTGCTGACCGAGAATCCCGACCTGGTCCGCCGCTTCATGGCGGCGACGACGCAGTCGATCGAGGCGGCCGAGAAGGCGCCGGCCGAGGCCACCGCGGCGGTGCTGGCGGCGCTGCCCAAGGCCGGCAAGCCGGACACGCTGCAGGAGGGGTTCGAGCGCACCATCCCGCTGTACCGGACCGAGGAGACCCAGGGCCAGCGGCCGTTCCGCGTCACCGACGCCAACATGGCCGAGACCGTGAAGCTGCTGGTCGAATACGGCGGCGGGGGGGGGGGGGGGGGGGCGCCCCCCCCCCGCCCCGGAGCCGAAACCAAAAGAGCAGA
>NZ_JASATH010000018.1:0-64144 GCF_038440215.1 Inquilinus sp. OTU3971
GCCCGCCCGGGTGGGGCGGGGAGGGTGAGGGGGCTGGCGCAGACCTCCGAGATCCGAGTCTCACCGCATCTCGGTCGGGAAGCCGATCGCCGGGGCCGGCGGGCGCTGGCCGAACCACTGCTCGAAGGAGGCGGCGTAGGTGTCGTACTCGACCCCGGTCATCGCCTCGTGCAGCGCAGTGTTGACGAAGTTCAGCCAGTCCTGGTCGCCCTTCTTCACGGCGCAGGAATAGGTCTGCGGGTTCCAGCCATAGCCGGCGTCGAGATAGCGGTCCGGGTTCTGCTTCATGAACCAGCGCAGCGACGACACGTCGGTGGCGGCGGCGTCGGCGCGGCCGGAGTTCAGCGCCTCGTACATCAGGTCGGTGCTCTCATACTGGTCGACCGCCGCCTCGGGCAGCGCCGCATGCACCATGGCCTCGGCATAGACGTTCTGCAGCACCGAGACGGTGACGCCGCTGCCGGCCGCCTTGAGCTCGTCATAGCTCTTGTACTTGCCGTCCTTCATCAGCAGCAGGCCGACGCCTTCCCGGTAGTAGGGGATGGTGAAGTTCACCTGCTGCGCCCGGGCGGCGGTGACGGTGATGAACTGGCAGGTGATGTCGACCTTGTCGGTGGTCAGGTTCGGGATGCGGGCATCGGAGGACTGGACCACGAACTCGACCTTGCTCGGGTCGTTGAACAGGCCCTTGGCGATGATCTTCGCCATGTCGATGTCGAAGCCGGCCAGATCGCCCTGCTCGGTCTTGAAATGCCAGGGCGGGTTGGTGCTGCCGGTGCCGACGATCAGCTTGCCGCGGCTCAGCACCTCCTGGAGCTTGTCGGCCGCCACGGCACCGCCGGCGGTGCCCAGCAGCAGGGCGGCGGCGCTGACGGAGAGCAGGGTCCGGGTCACGATGCGCATCTCAGCCTCCATGTTTCTTGTCCGGTATATTGGACAATGATCTTGTATGTCGGACAACCGGTACGATAGGCTCGGCTTGAGGCGAATGCAATCCAACGCGGCGAAGGGGAAGTCATGGCCGGGACAACCAGCCGGGAGCGCGGCATCGACCGGGCGGTGGCGATCCTGGAGCATCTGCAGGCGCGGCGCGGGCCGGTGCGGATGGGCGAGCTGGCCAAGGCGATCGGCGCCCCGCGCTCGACCCTGTACGAGATCGTCGGCCGGCTGACCGCGGCCGGGATCCTGGAGCCGGCGGGCGACGGCGGGGCGGTGTTCTTCGGCCGCGCCGTGCACTACTACGCCCAGACCTATGTCGCCGGCGTCGACCTGCTGAGCCGGGCCCGGCGCGAGGTGCTGGGGCTGGCCACCGAGACCGGCGAGACGGCGCAGTTCTGCATGCTCGACGGCGACAAATACGTGGTGATGCTGAACGAGCCCGGGCGCCGCACCTTCCGCATCACCTCCGAGGTCGGGATCCGGCTGCCGATCCCCTGGACCGCCTCCGGCCGCCTGCTGGTGGCGCATCTGGGCGCGGCCGAGATCGCCGATTTCATCCCGGCCGAGGATTTCACGCTGCCCTCGGGCGAGCGGATCGACCCGGCGGAATTCGTCGCCGAGACCGAGGCGGCGCGGGCGCGCGGCTATGCCGTGACCGAGGAGCTGGTCGACCGCTTCACCTGCTGCCTGGCGGCGCCGGTGGTGGACCACGACGCGCGGGCGGTGGCGACGCTGTGCCTGGTTACCCCGCTGGACACGCCGGAGGCGCGGCGACAGGATCTGCTCGACACCCTGATCGCCGCCGCCCGCCGCCTGTCCCTGGCCCCGCCGGGGGCGGTGGGGCTGTAGGGGCGGGGCCGGCGTTGTCCGACAGAGATCCTGTCGTCAGCGCCAGCGGCGGAAGGTGGTGCTTGGGCTCTCGCCGAAGCGTTGCTTGTAGGCAACGGAGAACTTGCCGAGATGGCCAAAGCCCCATTGCAGGGCGATGTCGGTCACCGAGCTGCGCAGCGGATCGGCCGACAGCAGGGCCTCGTGCACGCGCTTCAGCCGCAGCTCCCGCAGATACGCCATCGGCGTGGTGCCGCGATACTGCTGGAAGCCGGCCTGCAGGCTGCGGGCGCTGACCCCGGCCTGCGCCGCCAGCTCCGCAACCGATAGCGGCTGGTCGAGATTGGCCTCGATATAGGCCTCGGCCCGCTTGACGTAGAACGGCGCCAGCGTCGCCTGCGGCTGTTGGAACAGCTCGCTGTGGTTGTGCTGCTGACCCAGCAGCAGGGTGGTCATCACCAGCTGCTCGAACTGCGCCGCGGCCAGCGGCGCGCGCAGCAGCAGGCTCTCCCGCTCGATCGCCGCCTGCATGTGGCGCATCAGCTGCAGCCAGTCCCGGCCGCCGCCCTCGGTCATCGAGAAGCCGAGCTCGAACTCCAGCGGGCGGCGCAGCTCGCGGCCGAGCAGCGCCTCGCAATGCCGCGCCAGCCGGTGGCGGTCGATGCGCAGCACGAACTTCTCGCAGTCGTGGCTGTAATGGATCCGGGTCGGCAGATGCGGCGCCAGCACCGTCGCCAGCGCCGGCGTCGAGACCACCGACTGGCGGCCGCTGGTGGTCTCGGAATGGCCGGTCAGCGGGGTCTCGACCAGGACGCCGTTGGTCGCCTGGGTCTCGTGGCGGTCGATCAGGACGTCGACACCGTAGCGCAGCTGAACCAGCCGCAGCCCGCCGATCTCGCCGAACTTGTTGTGGGCGTCGAAGGGCCTGGGCTGGCCGATGCGCTCGATCCCGTGCGGCTCGATGGAGCCGGAGACCGCAGCCCGGATCTCGTCGAGCTCGGTGACCTTCTGCGCCGCAACCGTCCATGCCCCCCGCGCCGCAGCCGGGTCAGCCGCGGCGGACACCGCGTCCCCGCATCAAGAACCCCCCGCGCCGTCCGGCATGTGACCCGCCGGTGCGAACGCGACTGAAAATATGTCTATATGCAGATCGACGCTAACATTGCCGCGGTTTCGGAGCAATCGCTGCGCGAAAGGGATAGCGGCCGGAGCGGAGCCGGTCGCCATACTGTCCCGCCGGACGGCGGGCCGGGACCCCGAGTCCCCGCGGTCAGGCGGCCCGGAAGACCAGATTTCAGGCACGAACATTCCTGCGTTTCCGGTCCAGCGGTTGCGCAAAAGGGATAGCGGCTGATCCCGGTTTTGCCGTTTATTGCGGATGTCGCCGCAATGGAGTCCGGCGCACTCGAACAAGCGATGACGAAGATCATCGCCCCTGGGACCGCATGCAGCGCGCATGCCCTTGGGGACACTGCGCCGACCGGTCTTCGCGAAGCCGGCCGGCAAACGCGATCCTGACGGGTCGCGGCGACCGCGGACAGGGCGGCTGGAGACGTCGTCAACGACGGGCCACAATCAGCGCGGCCGGAGCACTCGTTCCACGAGGGGCCCGGCGATTTTCCAGCAGCAGATTTCCGAGTGGACCGCGCTTCGGGGGCCGAAGGCGCGGCTGCGCAACCATGCGGCGCTCGATCGGTGGGGCCGACGAACGCCGCCCGTTTTTCGAAGGGGACCTTACCATGGCCATCATCAATGGCGACGACAACGCCAACGACCTCACCGGCACCGCGATCGACGACAAGATCAAAGGCCTCGGCGGCGGCGACATCCTGCATGGGATGGACGGCGACGACCAGCTGAACGGCGGCGACGGCGACGACTTCCTCGTCGGCGGCGCCGGCGCGGACGCGCTGGCCGGCGGCGACGGCATCGACACGGTCAGCTATGAGTGGAACTGGTATGTCGGCGTGAGCGTCACCATCGGCAGCGTCGGCCTCTATGGCGACGCCGAGGGCGATCTTATCGGCGCCAGCGTCGAGAACATCGAGGGCTCGGGCCACGACGACATCCTGACCGGCTCTGCCGCGGCCAATGTGCTGACCGGCCTCGGCGGCGGCGATCATCTGACCGGCCTCGGCGGCGACGATGCACTCGTCGGCGGTTACGGCGATGATCTGCTGGATGGCGGTGCCGGGGCCGACGTGCTGATCGGCGGCACCGGCATCGACTGGATCGTCTATGTCGGCTCGCCGACCGGGGTGAACGTCACCATCGGCGGCAGCGGCTCCGGCGGCGACGCCCAGGGCGACACCATCGGCGCCGACATCGAGGAGGTCTCGGGCACCAATTTCGACGACGTCCTGAAGGGGGCGGCGACAGCCAACAGGCTGAACGGCGGCGGCGGCGCCGACACACTGAACGGCATGGCCGGTGACGACCTGCTCTACGGCAGCTATGACGACGATCTTCTGCAAGGCGGCGCCGGCGCGGACATGCTCAACGGCGGAGCCGAGGACGATCATCTGGAAGGCGGCGCTGACGCCGACACGCTCGAAGGCGGATCCGGCGACGATTTCCTGGACGGCGGTGCCGGCGCAGACACGCTGGCCGGCGGCGACGGGATCGACACCATCGACTATGACGGCCTGGCGGCGGTGACGGTGAATCTGACGACGCTGACGGCATCGGGCGGCGACGCCCAGGGCGACGTGATCGGCGCCGGCATCGAGAACATCCGCGGCACCGGCGTCTTCAATGACGTGCTGACCGGCTCGGCGGTCGCCAATGTCCTGGAGGGCTATGGCGGGCACGACACGCTGAACGGGTTGGGAGGCGCCGATACGCTGGACGGGATGGCCGGCGACGACGTGCTCCGCGGCGGGGAAGGTGCCGACGCGCTGGCCGGCGGCATCGGCATCGACACCGCGAGCTACTTCACCAGCTCGACCGCAATCTCGGTCAGCCTCGCCACCGGCAAGGGCAGCGGCGGTGATGCCCAGGGTGACACCCTGACCGGCATAGAGAAGCTCTCCGGCAGCCAGGGCGGAGATACCCTGGCCGGGGACGGCGGCGCCAACACGCTGCAGGGCTGGAACGGCAATGATGCCCTCCTGGGCGGGGCCGGCAACGATGTCCTCGTCGGCGGCACCGGCAAGGACACGCTTACCGGCGGTGCCGGGGGCGATCACTTCCAGTTCACCGCCCCCGGCGACAGCGTGGTCGGGGCCAATGCCGACGTCATCACCGACTTCAGCCACGCCCAAGCCGACCGCATCGACCTGGCGGCGATCGACGCCAGCACCGCGGTTGCCGGCGACCAGGCCTTCAGCTTCATCGGCGCCGGCCTCTACACCGGCGTGGCCGGCCAGCTGCGCTATGCCGTGAACGGCGGCGTCACCACCATCGCCGGCGACGTCAACGGCGACAAGGTCAGCGACTTCCACATCCAACTCACCGGCGCCATCGGTCTGGTGGCCTCCGACTTCGTGCTGTAGCGGCCCGCGCCGGCCCGATCATCAGGGCCGGCGCTCTCCAACAGCAATTTCAGGGCGGACCGCGCATCGGGGGCCGAGGCGCGGATGAGCAACCACGCGGCGCTCGCTCGGTAGAGCCGACGAAGGCCGCCCATATTCAGAAGGGGGAAACAGATCATGGCTATCATCCAGGGCGACAATAACGACAACGAGCTCGACGGCACCGTGGCCGCCGATACGATTTCCGGCTTCGCCGGTGACGACACGCTGTACGGGCTGGGCGGCGACGACACGCTGGGCGGCGGCGCGGACAATGACATCCTGGTCGGCGGCGTCGGCGCGGACACTCTGCACGGCGGCGGTGGCATCGATACGATCCGGTACGGCGGAATGTTCGGCGTGTCGGTCACCATCGGCGGCACCGGCTCCGGCGGCGAAGCCCAGGGCGACTCGATCAGCGACACCGTCGAGAACATCGAGGGCACGGGCGCCAACGACATCTTGACCGGCTCCACCCTGGCCAATGTCCTGAGCGGCGGCGGGCTCGACGATTTCCTGTCCGGCATGGCCGGCAATGATACGCTCAACGGCGGTGCCGATCACGACACCCTGACCGGCGGCGCCGGCGCCGACGTGTTGAACGGTGGCAGCGGCATCGATTGGATCCACTATACCGGCTCTGCGGTTGGGGTGAACGTCACCATCGGCGGCACCGGCTCCGGCGGCGACGCCCAGGGCGACGCGATCGGCGCCGATATCGAGAACATCTTCGGCAGCGGTCTCGGCGACGTCCTGAAGGGATCGGCGGCGGCCAACCAGTTGAAGGGCGAGGGCGGTGCCGACACGCTGACCGGCCTGGCCGGCAACGACAGGCTCGACGGCGGCGCGGCCGACGACCTTCTGGAAGGCGGGGCCGGCGCGGACACGCTGATCGGCGGCGCCGGGATCGACACCATCAATTACAACGGCGCGGCGGCGGTGACGGTGAACCTGACGACGCTGGCCGCGTCGGGCGGCGACGCCCAAGGCGACGTGATCGGCGCCGGCATCGAGAACATCCGCGGCACCGGCACCTTCGACGACGTCCTGACCGGCTCGGCGGTCGCCAATGTCCTGAGCGGCTACGGCGGGCACGACACGCTGAGCGGTCTGGACGGTGCCGACGCGCTGAACGGGATGGCCGGCAACGACGTGCTCCGCGGCGGGGAAGGGGCCGACGCGCTCGACGGCGGCGACGGGATCGATACCGCCAGCTACTTTGAGAGCTCGGTCGGGGTTTCGGTCAGCCTCACCACCGGCTTCGGCAGCGGCGGCTTCGCCGCGGGCGATACCCTGAAGGGGATCGAGAATCTCTCCGGCAGCCAGGGCCACGACGGCCTGGAGGGGAAGGCTGGTGCCAATGTGCTGCAGGGCTGGAACGGCAACGATGGTCTCCTCGGCGGGGCCGGCAAGGACACGCTGAGCGGCGGTGCCGGCGCCGACGAATTCTACTTCATCACCCTCGGCGACAGCGGCCTGGGAGCCAATGCCGACGTCATCACCGACTTCAGCCATGCCCAGGCGGACAAGATCGACCTGCACCTGATCGACGCCGACAGCGCCGCCGCCGGTGACCAGGGCTTCAGCTTCATCGGCACCGGTCTCTACACCGGCGTCGCCGGCCAGCTGCGCTTCGCCTTCACCGCCCCCGGCGTCACCACCGTTGCCGGCGACGTCAACGGCGACAAGGTCAGCGACTTCCACATCCAGCTCACCGGCGCCATCGGTCTGGTGGCCTCCGACTTCGTACTGTAGCGGCAGGCGGTACCGCGCCGCCCCCGATCACTCGAGGGCGGCGTCTTTTTATCCGGCCGGCGGACCCCGGTGATCCTGGACGGCCGGCTTCCATCGATCATCCAGCCCGATGGCATACCGCCTCGATCCGGTTGCCGTCGGGGTCGAGCAGGAAGGCGGCGTAGTAGCTGGGGTGGTACTCCGGCCGCAGGCCCGGGGCGCCGTTGTCGCGGCCGCCATGGGCCAGGCCGGCGTGCCAGAACGCCTCCACCGCCGTCCGGCTCGGCGCCTTGAAGCACCAGTGGCGGCGCGGTGCGTCCTCCGGCCGGGGCCCGAGCCGGATCGACAGGTAGCTCCGCTCCGGATGGTCGGCGTCGCTGCGCTCGCCGTAGCCGATCCAGGCCTCGGCGGGCAGGACGCCGACCTTGGCCACGCCGAGCGCCGCCAGCACCGAATCGTAGAAGCGCTCCGCCGCGGCGAGGTCGGAGACGGTGATCGAGACATGGTCGAGCATGGCGGGCCTCAGGGCTGGCCGGGCGGAGGCGGACCCTCCAGCCGGAAGATCTCGATTTCGGTCCGGCGTCCCGGAATAGCCTGGAGGCCGAGGCTGCGCAGGCCGGACCGGTCGTCGGCCGCCAGCGCCACCATCTCGCCGCTGGCCAGCACCACGATCTCGTCGGCCGGCGCGACCGCCTTGCCCAGCTGCTCCAGCCGGTTGCCGAGATTCACCGCGTCGCCGACGATGGTGTAGCCGGACCGGCCGCTCATGCCGATGTTGCCGGCCACCACCGGGCCGCTGTGCAGGCCGATCCGCACCTGTAGCGGCGCCAGGCCGCGGCCGCGCCGCTCCCCATTGTCCGCCACCACCGCCGCGGCGATGGCGCGGGCGGCGCGCAGGGCGCGGTCGGCATGGTCCGGCTGATCGTCCGGCGCGCCCCAGAAGGCCATGACGCAGTCGCCGATGAACTTGTCGATGGTGCCGCCCTCGGCCTCGACGCAGCGGCCCAGCAGGTC
Source organism: Inquilinus sp. OTU3971 (assembly GCF_038440215.1). NCBI lineage: Bacteria > Pseudomonadati > Pseudomonadota > Alphaproteobacteria > Rhodospirillales > Rhodospirillaceae > Inquilinus > Inquilinus sp. OTU3971. Next base: position 8,028 of record NZ_JASATH010000018.1, read on the forward strand.
GAAATGGGCGTTCAGCATGGCAGCGACCTCGGCCGCCGGCATCCGTTCCGCCACCGCGGTGAAGTCGACGATGTCGGTGAACATCACCGTCACCACCCGCTCGGTGGAGGGCATGGCGCCGCCGCCGCGCAATAGGCGCCGCACCAGCGACTTCGGCACGTAGGTCTCGAGCCAGCGCAGCCCGGTCAGCATGGTGTTGTAGGCGCGGGCCTGCTCGTTCAGCTCGGAGAACAGGCTGCCGGGCAGGGGACGCAGGGACGCGAAGTCGAGCGAGCCGACGGCCCGCACCTCACGCGCCATGGCGCCGACCGGGCGGGCGATGGCGCGGCTGACGGCGATCGCGACCAGAATGGCGATCAGCAGCACGGCCAAGCCGGCTAGCCCGGCATGCAGCAGGTCGTCGGTCGGCTTGTCCAGGGTCGAGACCGGCACCTCGACGCCGACGATCAGCGGCCGCGGGGCGTAACCATCGACGGTGCGGGTCAGGATGACGCGGCCGTCGTTGCCCAGCCGCACCACGCGGGCCTCCAGGTCGGCGGCCTCGCCGACGGTCTCGGGCTGCCCCTCGGTCCACAGTGCCGCCAGGAACGGGTCGCCGACCTCGTTCAAGAGCGGCAACGGGTGCTCGGGCGACAGCGCCGGGCGGTCCGCGGCGATGGCGGGATGCGCCAGCACCCGGTCGCGGCCGTACAGGATGAAGGGCGTGGTGCCGGGATTGGCCTCCGCGATCGTCCGCAGATGGTCGGACAGGGCGTCGACCGTGATCGTGGCGGTCAGCACCCCGACGAAGCGGTCGCCGGCATGCACCGGCCGGTGCAGGTTGGCGACCGAGGTGCGCATCACCTCCGCCGGCACGAAATGGACCGGGCCCCAATAAGCGTCCTGGCGCCCGCGCGCTTCCTCGATTTCCTGCCGCTCGTCGTCGCGGTGGATCGTGTCGGCGAAGGTGAAGACGCCGTGCGGCCCCTGGGTGACGCCGCGGATCGTGCCGTCCGGGCTGGTCAGGGACAACACCCGGACCTGCGGCGTGCCGGCCAGGGCGTCGGTCATCAGCCGGTCCAGCGCCGCGCCGTCGGTCGGGTCCACCTCGCCGGAGGCGATCCGCCGCGACAGGAAGGCGAGCTGGTCCTCGACCGGGATGAAGCGGTCGGCGATCCGGGCCTGGACCGAATCGAGCCCGAGCTGCGCCGCCCGGCCCAGCAGATCGCGGGTGGTGCCGGCGGTCATGAACCAGAACACGGCCAGCACGTCGATCGCGGTCAGCGCCACCAGCCCGGCCATCACCACGGCCAGCGTGCCGGACAGCGGGATGGTGCGGTGCCGGGCGCGTGCGGCGCGTCGATCCGTCGTGATCTCCAGCTCCGTGGCCAACCCGTCGCCTCCCTGCGCTGGCGGCACTCTACACCACCTGGGGACGGCGGAGGCTGCATCGCTCACGGAACTCCCATTCCGTCCCGACTCTCGGTAAAGGCTTTCGGTGGCGCCGTCCGGTGCCGGTCCACCGACCTTCCAACGACGAAAGCAGATCGATGAAGACCAGCACAGCCATCCTGCGCTCCGGGCGGGCGATCCTGCGCCGCTGCATTGCCGTGGCGCTGCTCTCGGCCGCGGTGGCGCTCCCCTCCGCCGGCGCGGTGGCGGCGAACCGGCCGTTCACGCATCCGGGCCTGCTCCACACCGACGCGGATTTCAGCCGGATCAAGACCCGGCTGGTCGCCAGCACCCAGCCCTGGCAGGACGGCTGGAACCGGCTGACCGCCAACGGGCACGCCTCGCTGTTCTGGACGGCGCGGCCGCAGGCGGTGGTCTACCGCGGCTATGACGGCGTGCACTCCGAGAACTACTCGCTGCTGTACAACGACGTCGCCGCCGCCTACGCCCTGGCCTTGCGCTGGAAGATCAGTGGCGACAGCCGCTACGCCGACAAGGCGGTGGAGATCATGAACGCCTGGTCGGGCACGCTGACCGCGATCCGCGGCACCTCCGACGCCGCCCTGGCCGCCGGCATCTACGGCTATGAATTCGCCAATGCGGCCGAGCTGATGCGCGGCTATTCCGGCTGGTCCGCGGCGGATTTCAAGCGCTTCCAAAGCATGATGCTGACCGTGTTCTATCCGATCAACCACGACTTCCTGGTGCGTCACAACAACGCCCGGATCGATCACTATTGGGCCAATTGGGACCTGGCGCAGATGGCCTCGATCCTGGCGATCGGCGTGCTGACGGACCGGCGCGACCTCTATGCCGAGGCCATCTCCTATTTCAAGTCCGGCGCCGGCAACGGCTCGGTGGAGCATCTGGTCTGGAAGCTCTACCCGGGCCACGCCATGGGGCAGGTGCAGGAGAGCGGCCGCGACCAGGGCCACGCCTCGCTCGACATCGCCCTGGTCGGCGCCCTGTGCCAGATGGCGTGGAACCAGGGGACCGACCTGTTCAACTACGACAACGCCCGCGTCCTCAGGGGGGCCGAATACGTGGCCGCCTACAATCTGGGCGAGAGGGTCCCCTACACGACCTACACGAACAGCGACGTCACCCAGCCGGAGATCTCCAGCGCCGGCCGCGGCAACGAGCGGCCGGCCTGGGAGCTGCTGTACAACCACTATGTGGTGCTCAAGGGGTTCAAGGCCCCGCATGTCGCCGCCTTTGCCGCCAAGCTCCGCCCCGAGGGTGGCGGCGGCAATTACGGCCCCAACAGCGGCGGCTACGACCAGCTCGGCTACGGCACACTGATGTACACGCTGCAGCCGACCCGGTAGGGCCGGCTTGCCGGCCCTCACCGTTGCTGGGCTGTAGCCGCATCCGCCACCGCTGTCTCAGCCTCCTCCGCCTCCACCAGATAGCGGTAAGGGCCGCGGGTGGTGGCGTCGAAGGGCCAGCAGGTGGCCAGCACCAGGTTGCGGCCCGGCGCCCGCGGGTCGATGCCGGAGACGTCCCAGACCGCCACCCGGGCGCTGGTGACCCGGAAGGTCACGCGGCGCCCGTCGCGGCGGGTGACGGCGATCGTGTCGCCCGGCTTGACGTCGCGCAGCACCCGGAAATGTGTGTCGCGATGGGCGGCGTAGACCGCGGTGCCGGGGTCGCCGGCCTCCGGCGTGTCCTGGACATGGCCGGGGCCGAAGGCCAGGGCTTGGCCGCTGGCGCCGGCCAGGGCGATGGCGCTCCGGCCCAGCCGCGGCAGGTCGATCCGTGCCACCGGCCAGGTATCGGCCCAGGGCCAGGGCTTCACCGCCCGGCCGGTTTCCAGCGTCTCGGCGAAGGCGCGGTCCAGCAGCAGTTGCGCCAGCATCGCCTTGGCATGGATCCAGACGCCCTGGCCGGCCAGCACCAGACCGGCCAGGACGAGGAGGAGGGCGACCAGCCGGGATTTCGGCCGACGCGGCCGGGGCAGGCTCTGCCCGGCCAGAGGGTGAGACAACGGCAGGGTCGCGTTCATGCCCGGCCTCCCGTCGACCGGCGGCCGAACCCGAAGACCGCCAGCCCGGCCAGCACCAGCAGGAGGCCGGCGATGATCCGCAGCTCGGCGTCGGTCGCGGTCTGCGGCAGCACCACATCCTCGACCGGCACCGGCTTGGCCGCGGCTGCCGGAGCGCTGGAGCGGGCGGCGGCGGGCAGCAGCAGGCCGGCCTGGCGGAACTCGGGCTTGGGCCTGGCGCCGAAGACCTTGTCGAAATCCCAGCCGGCGGGGAGGTTCAGCGGGATGTCGTTGCGGCTCAGCACCGCCCCGTCCGGCCGGCGCGGCGTCCTGTCGACCGCGACCAGACTGGTCAGCCGCGTCACCAGATGGTGCTGCAGCGCCAGGGACAGGATCCGCTGGTCGGCCTGCTCCGGGCCGATCTGGCCCAGGGTCTGCGCCACCTCGGCATCGGCGATCCTGCGCCGCGCCCAAAGCTTGGACAGACCTTCGCCTTTCGCCGCCTGCGCCACCGGCAGCGTGACGACCCAGGGCCGTTCGCCGATCATGCCCTTGACCTCGATCGTGCCGGACAGCGCGGCCAGCTTGGCCGCCAGCACCACCGGCTCGCCGCGATACAGGTCGGGCAGCGTCTCCGGCGTCGCGTCGGCGGCGCCGGCTGAGAAACCCGCCGACAGGTTGGTGACGACCGGGCTCTCCAGCTTCTCGAACAGGCTGCGCATCCGCTCCTCCACCTGATCGGGCGCGCCGATCTGGGTGAAGGTGCCGCGGCCCAACTCGGCGGCGCGGCTCATCAGGAAGGTGTTGGGGGCGGAGCCGATGCCGACCATGAACACCCGCGACCGGCCGCGCATGCTGGCGATGGTGTCGAACAGCTGCTGCTCGTTGCCGATGGCGCCGTCGGTCAGGAACACCACCTGGCGCAGGCGGGCGCGGCCAGCATCACCGCGGTCGGCCCCATTGTGCTCCGTCAGCGCCGCCCGCATCGCCGGCACCATCTCGGTGCCGCCCGACGCTTCCAGGCCGGAGACGAAGGATTTGGCCCGGCCGACATGCTCGGCATCGGCCGGCACTACATCCGGGAACAGTATGTCGAGCGTGTCGTCGAAGCGCACCACGTTGAAGCGGTCGGTGGGGGACAGGCGGCCGAGGGCATAGAGCAGGCTGGACTTGGCCTGGTCCATCGAGGCACCGCCCATCGAGCCGGAATTGTCGATCACGAACACCACGTCGCGCGGCCGCTTGTCCGAGGCCTGCGGCACGGCCGGCGGGGTGACGAAGGCCAGGACGTAGTCGTCGCCGGCGACCTTTTCGCGGAACAGCCCGACCGAGGGCGCAGCGCCGGCCGCCGCGGTCCAGCTCAGCTCGAAGTCGCGATTGGCCGGGACCGGGCCCTTCATCGTGACCACGCGACTGTCCGGACCCTGGGTCTCAATGTCGACCGCATGATTGGCGCTGACCACCTCGCCCAGCGGGAAACCGGCTTGCAGCCGGACCTTCAGGGTGACCGGATTGACCGGCGCTTTGTCGCGCGGGTCCAGCACCGGCGGGGTGATGCGGTCGCGGTCCGGGACGGGATCGGTGGTCTGGCCCCAGCCGCCCTGGCCGGGCTGGAAGTCGACCGACTGCGCCACCGGCGCGGGGTTGTAGCGCGGCGCCACCACCAGCGGCACGCGCAGCGAGAACCGGTCGCCCGACTGGTGTACGGTCTCCTGGTACTCGATCCGGATCAGCACGGTCTCGCCCGGGCCGACATTGGCGACCGAGGTGATGAACAGGTTCGGCCGCTCCTCCTCGACCAGCCCGGCGGTCTGGCCGGCCTGTTTCGCCGCCTCATAGGTGCGGCGGGCCTCCTCGCGGGCGGCGATGTCGCCGGTGATGACGCGGTCGCCGACCACCATCTTCAGGGTGTCGACCGCGCCGTCCTCCGGCAGCGGATAGACATAGACGGCCTCGACCCACTGGTCGGTCGGGTTCTGGAACACCTGGGTGACATGGGCTCGCGCCGTCGGCCCGCTGACCGTGAGCTCGACATCGGTGCCGAGCCGCGGCGCCTCGACATAGCGGCCCTTCTCATTGGCGCGGAACAGTAGCGCGCCGGACTGCATCTCGCCCGGCGTCACCAGCGCCGGCCCGAGCTCGGCCCTGGCGGCGCGCCCGCCGACCGCCAGGGTTAGCACCGCGAGCAGCAGGGAGAGCATCAGCAGCGGCGCCGCATGACCGAACCGGGACTGCAGCGCCGGGCACAGCCCCGCCGGCGCCTCCTTCGTCATGGAACTCATCGAACCCTCCGTGAACCCTCGGCCGGCGTCCATCCGGCCTGGGTTTTTTGTCGGTCCGGCGGGCTCTGTCCGGCCACGGTGATGATCCGGCTTGTTCCGCAGGCGGTGGCCGGGATAGGTCTTGCTGCGCACCGCCCTGTGCGGATCGGTGCGCATCTGTGCGGAGGAGGGCGCCTTGGTCGGGTTGTCGACGCACCCAGCCGACCACGAGCTGTCGGAAGAGCAGAGCCACGCCGTCGCCGGCCTGGTGCGGGAGGAGCTGGCGCGCCGCCGCATCTCCCGTCAGTTCCTGGCCGACCAGGCGAAGATCAGCCTGTCGACGCTGGAGAAGGCCCTGTCCGGGCGCCGGCCCTTCACCCTGGCGACGCTGATCCGGCTGGAGGAGGCGCTGGGCGTCAAGCTGCGCCATCCGGACGCGAAACCGGCCGCCCCCACTGCGGCCGTGCGACCGGCCGCGGCGGTCGGGGTGGCGCCGGAGGGGCTCGGCTCCTACTCCCGGCCGGCCGTGTCCTGGATCGAAGGGGTGTATCTGACGCTGCGGCCGTCCTTCGGCGACCGCCGCGCCATCTACGCCTACCGCACCGAGATCCACTGGGACGAGGCCGGGTCGCATCTGGCCTTCCGCGAGGCCGAGCGGGTCGACGCCGCCTTCACCCAGCACGGCACCGTCTCTGTGCCGCACCAATCCGGACATATCTACCTGGTGACCAACACCCACGGGCAGTACCGGATGGCGGTGCTGGGCCGGCCGACCATCACCGGCGAGATGCATGGCATCCTGACCACGCTGCAGGCCGGCCCCGGATCGCAGCTGACGCCGGTGGCGTCGCCGATCGTGCTGGTGCCGATGGCGGCGGCGGGCGCGCCGGAGTTCGGCCGCATCTCGCCCGACCATGCCTGCCACGCCCGCTACCGCGACATCCTGCGGCGGACGGTGGAGGAATCCTTCGCCCGCTTCCTGCCGGTCTCGGCGGAGTAGCCCGAGGGCGTTTGCCACCCTGGCTCGCCGTCCTATCATTCCCCGATCGGCGCCCGAGTCTGCACGGCGATCCGCGGGCGCGGCGACACGGGGCCGACATGCGCTTTCACGCCGATCTGCACGTCCATTCCAAGCATTCGCGGGCGACCAGCCGGGACCTCGACCTGGAGCATCTGGCGCATTGTGCGGCGCGGAAGGGCATCGGCGTGGTCGGCACCGGCGACTGCGTGCACCCGGTCTGGCTGGCCGAGCTGAAGGACAAGCTGGTGCCGGACACACCTGGCCTGTTCCGGCTGCGGCCGGACCTCGAGGCCGCGGTGATGGCGATGCTGCCGGCGCCGTGCCGGACGCCGGTGCGCTTCATGTTGTCGACCGAGATCTCGACGATCTACAAGAAGGGCGACCGCACCCGGAAGATCCACCACCTGATCTACGGGCCGGATTTCGACACGATCGACCGGCTGCAGGCCAGCCTGGCGCGGATCGGCAACATCGCCTCGGATGGGCGGCCGATCCTCGGCCTCGATTCCCGCGACCTGCTGGAGATCACGCTGGCCTCCGGGCCCGATGCCTATCTGGTGCCGGCGCATATCTGGACGCCCTGGTTCGCGGCGCTGGGCTCGCAATCCGGCTTCGATTCCATCGCCGAATGCTATGGCGACCTGGCGGACCATATCTTCGCGGTCGAGACCGGCCTGTCCTCCGACCCGGCGATGAACTGGCGGATCTCCTTCCTCGACCGCTACCGCCTGACCTCGAATTCGGACGCGCATTCGCCGGGCAAGCTGGGGCGCGAGGCCACGGAATTCGACTGCGACCCGGACTACCACGCCATCCGCCGGGCGCTGGAGACCGGCGAGGGCTATGTCGGCACGGTCGAGTTCTTCCCGGAGGAGGGCAAGTACCACGCCGACGGCCACCGCAAATGCGATGTCCGGCTGAGCCCGCAGGAGACGCTGGCGCTGGACGGGCGCTGCCCGGTCTGCGGCCAGCCGGTCACGGTTGGCGTGCTGCACCGGATCGAAAAGCTGGCCGACCGCAGGGAGGCCGAGGTGCTGCCGCCGCCGACGGCCGGCGAGATCTCGAGCCTGGTGCCGCTGCCCGAGATCCTGTCCGAGCTGCTGGGAAGCGGCCCGGCCAGCAAGGCGGTGGAGCGCAGCTATGACCGCTTGGTCGGTACATTGGGGGCGGAGCTGGGAATCCTCGGCGAGCTGCCGGTCGAGGACATCGCCCGCGCCGAGAGCGAGCTGCTGGCCGAGGCGGTGGCCCGGCTGCGCAAGGGCCAGGTGATCCGCGATGCCGGCTATGACGGCGAATACGGTGTGATCCGCCTGTTCGAACCGCAGGAGCTGAAGAGCCGCACCGCTGGCGGCCTGCTGTTCGACCTGCCGCAGAGGCGGGCGGAGCCTTTACCCCAACCCTCACCCCGTCATCCCCGCGCAAGCGGGGATCTCGTCTCGGCTGAACCGGAGGGAGATTCCCGCTTGCGCGGGAATGACGATGGAGGGGAGGGGGTAGAGGTTCCGAATGTCCGCGACGCGACGGCCTTCAGCCTCCTCGACCGGCTCGATCCCGATCAGCGGGCGGCGGCAGAGCGGGTCGAGGGGCCGCTGCTGATCGTCGCCGGGCCGGGCTCCGGCAAGACCCGGACGCTGACCCACCGCATCGCCCACCTGATCGCCGGCGGCATGGCGCCGGAGTCTTGCCTCGCCATCACCTTCACCCGCCGGGCGGCGGCGGAGATGCGCGAGCGGCTGGAGGCGCTGCTGCCCGGCGCGGCGGCGCGGATGCCGATCCACACGTTCCATTCGCTCGGCCTGGCCTTCCTGCGCGAGCATGGCGAGGCTGCTGGCCTTCATCGCGAATTCCGGGTGGCGGGGGAGGCGGAGCGCGCCGCCCTGATGCAGGAGGTGCTGGAGCTGTCCCGCACCAAGGCCGAGCGGCTGCTGCGCGCGATCTCCCGCGCCAAGCGCACCGGGGCGCCGGCCGATCTCGACCTCGCCGAGGCGGTGGCCCGCTATGACGAGGCGCTGGCGCTGCGCAACTGGATCGATTTCGACGACCTGGTCGGCAAGACCATCGCGGCGCTGGAGGGCGATCCCGGGCTGGTTGCGCGCACCCGCGACCGGTTTCGCCACGTCTCGGTCGACGAGTTCCAGGATGTCGACGACAGCCAGGTGCGCCTCTTGTCGCTGCTGGTGCCGTCGGGCGGCAATCTCTGCGTCATCGGCGACCCGGACCAGGCGATCTACGGCTTCCGCGGCGCCGACGCCTCCTGCTTCGACCGCTTCCACCGCGACCATCCCGGCGCCGCCGTGATCCGGCTGCGGCGCAACTATCGCTCGACCGGCACCATCGTCACCGCCGCCTCGCGCTTCATCGGAGCGGATGGGCGGGAAGAGCCGGCGGCCGAGATCGTGCGGGCGATGCAGGACCGCATCTCGGTCCACGCCGCCGCCAGCGACAAGGCCGAGGCCGAGTTCGTGGTGGCGGAGATCGAGGCCCTGCTGGGCGGCCACAGCTTCTTCTCGATCGACAGCGGCCGGTCGGATGGCCGCGCGGACGATCAGCTCGGCTTCGGCGACATCGCCGTGCTGTACCGCACCGACGCCCAGGCCGAGGTGGTGGCGGAGGCGCTGGGCCGCGGCGGCATGCCCTATAAGAGGAGTTCGCTGGCGCCGCTGGCCGAGGACCCGGCGGTCCAGGCGCTGCTGGCGGCGCTGGCGCAGGAGGCGGAGGAGGGGCCGCTGCCGCAGCTTCTGCAGCGGACGGCCGAGCGGCTGCGGCGCGATGGCGCCGACCCGGCCACGACCACCGCGGCGCTGCAGCGCCTGTCGCTGATCGCCAGCCGGCAGGACGGCGACGATCGTACCGCCTTCCTGGCCGCGGTGGCGCTGGCGACCGAGGCGGATTTCTGGGACCCGCGCGCCGACCGGGTCTCGCTCCTGACCCTGCATGCCGCCAAGGGGCTGGAGTTCCCGGTGGTGTTCATCCTCGGCCTGGAGGACGGCGTGCTGCCGCTGCGCTTTGGCGAGGCCGACCCGGCGGCGACGGCGGAGGAGCGGCGGCTGTTCTATGTCGGCATGACCCGGGCGATGGACCGGCTGTTCCTGTGCCGGGCGCGCGAGCGGCGCTGGCGTGGCGGCACGGTGCGGCTGGAGGCGTCGCCCTTCCTCGGCGAGATCGAGGCCGAGCTGCTGGCCCATCGCCGCTCGGACCCGGCGCCGCGGCGCCCGGCCGACCGGCAGCTCAGTCTGTTCTAGACAGTCCCGCCACGGTAAGACCGCAATTTGGCGCGATTTCAGCGCGGCCCGGCGCGAATGCGGCCATGATTGCCTGCTGTGATGACGTCATTCGTGCCGGCCTCGGCAGCAGTCGTATTTGAGAAGGCTCGTTCACCGTGCGCACCTCTCGCCGCCAGATGCAGGGACTGGCGCTCTATGCCCTGGGCGTCGGCGCCTTCGCCACGATGGATGCCTTCGCCAAATATCTGAGCGGCAGCTACCCGGTCGCCGAGATCATCCTGATCCGCGCCCTGTTCGGTTACCTGCCGATCCTGGTCCAGTACCGCATGGGCACGGTCAAGGGGATGCAGGCGGTGCGGTCCAGCAAGCCGCTGCTTCAGCTGCTGCGCGGCGGCTTCGTGCTGGCGGCCGGCGCCACCTTCTTCCTCAGCCTGTCCGGCCTGTCGCTGGCCGACGCGACCGCGATCTCCCTGGCGGCGCCGGTGTTCATGGCGCTGTTCGGCATCACCGTGCTGCGGGAGCCGGCGGGCCGGGAGACCTATGTCGCGATCGCCGTCGCCCTGGCCGGCGGCCTGCTGATCGTGCGGCCGACCGACGGGATGAATTTCTATGCCCTGCTCGCCGTGCTGTCGGCGCTGTTCTACGCCCTGGGCGTGGTGGCGACGCGCCGGGCTGGGCAGGCGGACCCGCCGATCGTGACCGCGATCTGGGGCAACACCGTGATGGTGGTGGCGTCCGGCGCCATGATTCTGCACTCCGGCTGGGTCTGGCCGGCCGCCGACGACTGGCTGCCCTTCATCGGCGTCGGGCTGGCCGGCGGGCTGGCCAACCTGCTTTATATCGGCGGGCTGCGGCTGAGCGGCGTCTCCGACGTCGCGGTGATCGACTACTCGATCTTCGTCTGGGCGGCGGCCTTCAGCGTCCTGGTCTTCCAGGAGGAGATCGCGACCGCCAGCCTGATCGGGGCGGCCCTGATCGTGTGCGGCGGGGTGTACAGCGCCGTGGCGAAATGGCTGCAGTCGCGGGGCGAGCCGGCGGAGGCGCCGCTGGCCCTCGGCATGGGGCCGACATCCTGAAACGAGAGCGGGGCTGAAGCAAGATCGGGCTGAAACGAGATCGGGGGCGAACCCGCCCCCGTCTCCCCGCTCGACCATCCCTGTCCGGTCCGCTGGGTCGCTATAAGACGCCCATCGAGCTTGTGATTGCGGGCGAACAGAATATGCCCGTTTGACTATCGACGCTCCGAAATATCAGCCCTAATTCAAATCAAGCCCGCCTCAGGCTCGATGGGCGTACCATCCGGTGGGACAGTATGGCCATCGTAACCAACCAGCGTGAATCGAACGTGAATTCGTTTCGCGAGGGCGGATGTATGCGAAAGGATATTACGGAATGGCCTATGAGCTCTACTACTGGCCCGAAATACAGGGACGCGGCGAGTTCGTCCGGCTGGCGCTCGAACAGGCCGGCGCCGACTATGTCGACATCGCCCGCAAGGAGGACGACGACTTGCCCGGGCTGATGCACTACATGCAGGACGGGGCGGTGCCGCAGCCGCCCTTCGCGCCGCCCTATCTCAAGGCCGGCGACCTGCTGATCGGCCAGACCGCCAACATCCTGCTGTTCCTGGGCGACCGGCACGGGTTGGCGCCGGCGGACGAGGCGGGGCGGCTGTGGACCCACCAGCTGCAGCTGACCATTGCCGACCTCGTGGCCGAGGTGCACGACACCCACCACCCGATCGGCAGCGGCCTGTACTACGAGGACCAGAAGCCGGAGGCGAAGCGCCGCACCGCGGATTTCCTGGCCCACCGCGTGCCGAAGTATCTCGGCTATTTCGAGCGGGTGATGGCGCGCAACCCGGCCGGCGACGCGCATCTGGTCGGGGCCGAGGTCACCACCGTCGACCTGTCGATGTTCCAGATCATCGCCGGGCTGCGTTATGCCTTCCCCAAGGCGATGGCGCGGATCGAGCCGAAGCATCTGCGCCTCGCGGCGCTGCACGACCGGGTGGCGGCGCTGCCGCGGGTGAAGGCCTATCTCGACTCGCCGCGGCGCATCCCGTTCAACCCGATGGGCATCTTCCGCCACTACCCCGAGCTCGATCCCTGACCTATATTGTCAGACAATAACCCATCGCGGGAGGAGCGGATGATCATCGTCACCGGCGGCAGCGGCCAGGCGGGCCGCGCCTGTCTCAAGGATCTGATCGCCCATGGCCACGACGTCTGTTCGGTGGACCTGGCGCCGCCGGCCGATCCGTCGGTCCGGCACAGCCGGGTCGACCTGACCGATTACGGCCAGACCATCGCCGCCTTCTCGGCGATCGACGACCGGGTGTCGCAGGTCACCGGCATCGTCCATCTGGCGGCGATCCGGGCCCCCGGCCTGGCGCCGAACCATGTCATCTTCGAAACCAACACGGTCAGCACCTACAACGTGTTCGAGGCGGCGCGGCAGCTGAAGATCCGCAACATCGTCTGGGCCTCGAGCGAGACCGTGCTGGGCCTGCCCTTCGCCGACCCGCCGCCCTACGTGCCGGTGGACGAGGAGTATCCCGGCCGGCCGGAGACCGCCTATTCCCTGTCCAAGCTGATGGGCGAGGAGATGGCCAAGCAGTTCTGCCGCTGGGATCCGCAGGCCAAGATCATCGGCCTGCGCCTGTCCAACGTGATGGACCCGGAGCGCTATGCCGAGTTCCCGGGTTTCGACGACGACCCGCGCAAGCGGAACTGGAATCTGTGGGCCTATATCGACGCGCGCGACGCCGCCCAGGCGATCCGGCTGGCGCTGGAATCGAAGCTGACCGGCGCCGAAATCTTCGTCATCGCCAATGCCGATTCGGTGATGAGCCGGCCGAACGACGCGCTGCTCGACGCCGTCTATCCCGGCGTGCCGCGCAAGCGCCCCTTCGGCCCGAACGAGACCCTGCTGTCGATCGAGAAGGCGCGCCGGGTGCTGGGCTACGAGCCCCGCCACAGCTGGCGCGATCCGGCGTCGCGGTAGCCCGGCGCCGGCAGGGTCGGGCTTGCCCAAAGTCTATGTTGCAGTGCACAATGGTCGGATGCAGGCATCGGCGAGCACGCCGGGCCTGCCGGAGGAAGCCCCGGGTGGTGCGCAACCCAGGGAGCGGAAGCAATATGGACGTGTTCACGACCCTCATCCTCGTCTGCGCCACGGCGCTGCCGCAGCGCGACTGCACCCGGGACACTGCGGTCGACGTGGTCGCCGGCCCGGTGGCGCCGACGCCGCTCGGCTGCGGCTTCACCGGCCAGGCGATGCTGGCCAGCACCGCGCTCGGGCCCGAGCTGGGCGAGGGCCGCTACCTCAAGGTCGTCTGCGACCGGCGGCACGCCGAGGGCTGATCGGCCGCTACCGCAGCGCCGCGGCGAAGGCGGTGGCCGGGACCGCGAAGTTCAGCGTCAGCCGGTCGGTCGACCCGGCGACGGCGATGCCCACCACCTGCCAGTCGCCGTCGCGCAGCGCCAGCAGCGGGCTGCCGCTGGTGCCGCGCGTGCCGTTGCAGTCGTGGATCAGCACCGGCCCCTTGATGGTGCGGTCAGTGCCCAGCACCATGCAGGCGGTGTCGGCGGTGATGATCTGCGCCTTGTCCTGACTGTAGCCCCCGAGCACGACCGCCGTGCCCGGCGGCGGCATCGCATCCGCGACCACCAGCGGCGGCGCCTGCGGTGGGGCGTCGGCGGCCAGCACCAGGATCGCCCAATCCGCGGCGTATTCCTCGCGCGGCCGCAGCGGGTCGTAGGCGTCGGCGTGGATCACCTCGGTGACCAAACTGTGCTCGATGAACTCGCCGCGCTCATAGCCGAACAGCACATGCAGCGAGGCGGCGGGCAGGAAGCGCCGGGTCCGCGGGTTGAACAGGCAATGCGCCGCGGTCAGCACGCGGCGGGGGCCGATCAGGGCGCCGGTGCAGCGGCCGCCGATGCCGGTCTGCACCTTGGTCAGGCTGCGCCACGGGGCGGCGGTGCCGTCCACCGGCACGCGCCGGTCGTCGGGGCCAAGGCCGGGCAGCAGCGGCGCCGCCGCCGAGGCGGCCAGGGCGGAGAGGGCGAGGAGCGCGCCCGCGAGCAGAGCTGATCTGAGCCGCATCCTGTTCCGCCTGTTCCGGCCGGTCGGTGCCGGCTTCCCCGCATCCGAGTATCGCCGCCGAACCGGCCCGGGCCAAGCGTGTGGAACCGTTGCGGCAGTATGCGCGTTCCCGGAGCACCGACTTCGACCAGATGCAGCTATGATCGCATCCTGAACAAGGGAGAGATCGCCATGGATCGCGATTTCACACGCCAGGTGGCGCGGGCCAAGCAGGCGGCGCAGGCGACCAGCCGGGCGCAGCGGGCCTTCCGCCACGACGACCCGGCGGCGCCGTCCGGCATCACCGGCGCGGCCTATGTCGCGCAGAAGCGGCGCGCGCTGCGCACCGCGGTGGCGGAGGCCGCGGCCTTCGACCAGACGGTGGACCCGGTCGCCCGCGACCTCGCCGCCCGCCGCCGCTAGCTCACCGGCTCAGGACGTCCAGCCGAGCAGCCGCTCGATCCGGCTCGCCGCTTCCTGCACCGCGACGCTGTAGGTGCGTTCGCGTTCGCGCGCCTTCTGCTCGGGCAGCACGACGCTGATCGTCGCGTCGCAATCGCCGTTCGGGGTGCAGATCGGCGCGGCGATGCAGGCGACGGCGAAGTCGGATTCGCTGAGCTGGATCGCCAGCTTCTCGGCCAGCGCCGTCTCCGCGACCCGGCACAGCGCCTCCGGGTCGGTCTCGGCCATGCCGGTGGGCGAGGGCTGGGCGGTGCGGCGCATCAGTTCGACCCGCTCCAGCCAGGGCAGATGGCCGATCAGCAGCCGGCCGGAGGCGGTCCAGTTCAGCGGCACCCGGGTGCCGACCTTGGACGAGACCCGGAAATGCCCGGCCGGTTCGGCCATGGCCAGCACCACCATATGCCCGTCGTCGCGGCCGCAGACCTGCACCGTCTCACCCAAGAGGCGGCTCAGCTCCCGCATCTCCTGCGACGCGGTCTCCAACAGGTTCAGGCTGCGGCCATAGGCCAGGCCGTAATGGTAGAGGCGGGGGCCGAACCACAGCAGGCCGTCGCCATCGCGCGACAGCAGGTCCTGGCGCAGCAGCGAATCCACCACGCCGTAGATCGTCGACATCGGCGCGCCCAGCGCCTTGGACACGTCATAGGCGGTCAGGGGGCGGCCCACGGCCAGCAGATGGTCGTAGATCTGCACGGCGCGCTCGATGCCGCTGACCCGGCTGCGCTCGCTCGCCCTCTCGGCCTTGGCCGCCGCTGCTTCCGCCATGATACCCGTCCCGTCTCTCCCGGCCGGTGCTCCGGCGGAGTGGTATAGTCCTCAAGCCTTCGAAGCTAGGCTTTGTCCCGCATTGCGGTCAATCGCCCCGCGTTTCCGCCGTTCGGGTCCGATCGGATGGGTTGACGTTCCGACCGCGATGGCCTTAGCGTATTCCGCAACGGAAGATGTTGCTTCTTAATAATGGAATACTAGAAGCTCACGACAGGGGGAGTCAATGCTGCGAATCCTGTGCCTGATCGCACTCGCGATCCTGCCGATGTCCTCGGGCGCCATGGCCGCGCCGGCCAAGGGCGGGACGATCACGGTGGCGACGATCGGCGAACCGCCGACGCTCGACCCGATGGTCAGCACCGCCGACCTGGTCGGCATCATCACCCAGCACATCTTCGAGACGCTCTACACCTTCGACGCCAATTGGGGCGTCACGCCACTGGTCGCCGATGCGATGCCGGAGATCAGCGCCGACGGCCGCGTCTACACCATCAAGATCCGCCAGGGCCTGACCTTCCATGACGGCTCGGCGCTGGACGCCGACGACGTCGTCGCCTCGCTGAAGCGCTGGACCGAAGTGGCGTCGCGCGGGAAGCTGGCGGCCGGCAACATCGAGGCGATCGAGAAGGTCGACGCCTCGACCATCAAGATCTCGCTGAAGCAGCCCTTTGCGCCGCTGCTGGCGCTGCTGGCCTTCAACAACAGCGCCGCGGTGATCCTGCCGTCCGAGAAGATCGCGCCGGAGCTGAAGGACATCGTCGGCAGCGGCCCCTACATGCTGAAGGCGCGGGTGCCCGACCAGTACATCCAGCTGGTCCGCTTCGACGGCTACAAGCCGCGCGAGGGCGACCCGAACGGCTATGGCGGCGCCCGCAAGCAGTATCTTGACGAGATCCGCTTCACCCCGGTGCCGAACCCGAACACCCGGGTCGAGGGCGCGGTGGCCGGCCAGTTCGACTACACCGATTCCCTGCCGGTCGAGGCCGTCGACAAGATCAAGGCCGGGGCGTCGGAGCCGATCATCCTGAAGCCCTTCGGCTGGCCGGTCTTCGTCATGAACACCAAGCAGGGCCTGCTCAGCGACGTGAAGCTCCGCCGCGCTGTGCAACTGGCGCTGAACGAGGAGGACATGCTGGCCGCCGCCTTCGGCAGCACCGATTTCTATGCCCTCGACGCCGCCATGTATCCCGACGGCTTCCCCTGGCGGACCGATGTCGGCACCGAAATCTACAACAAGGGCGATGCCGAAGGCGCGCAGAAGCTGCTCGAGGAGGCCGGCTATGACGGCAAGACGCCGATCCGGATCCTGACCAGCCGGCAATACGAGTTCCACTACAAGATGGCGCTGGTGGCGGCGGAGTACCTGAAGGCCGCCGGCTTCCAGGTCCAGCTCGACGTCACCGACTGGGCGACGCTGACCCAGCGCCGGACCGACCCGGCCCTGTGGGAGATCTATATCAGCCACAGCCCGTTCCTGCCGGAGCCGGCGCTGATCGGCGCCCTGGCCAAGGGCTCGCCCGGCTGGTGGGACACGCCGGCCAAGGACAAGGCGGTCGGCGCCTTCAACCAGGCGCTGACGCAGGACGAGCGGGTGAAGCTCTGGGCCGGCGTGCAGCAGGTGATGGCCGACGAGGTGCCGCTGATCAAGGTCGGCGACTTCAACGCCCTCTCGGCCAAGTCGAAGGCGCTGCAGGGCGTGACCCCGGCCCCCTGGCCGTATTTCTGGAACGCATACGTCGAGAAGTGAGGGGAATGGTGCCGACACGGTCCACCGTCTGCCAGCTTTTCCTAGTCCGAGAGCGCGCTCTCGGAGCTCGCTAGCCTCATGCTCTCCTACATCGTCAATCGCCTGATCGGCATGGTCGCGGTGATGTTCATCGTGGCGACGGTCGTCTTCATCATCATCCGGGTGACGCCGGGCGACCCCGCCGCGGTGATGCTCGGCCCCGACGCGCAGCCCTCGGATGTCGTCGAGCTGCGGGCCAAGCTCGGCCTCGACCAGCCGCTGCCGGTGCAATATGTCGGCTGGCTCGGCCAGATCGCGGTCGGCGATCTCGGCCAGTCGATCTTCCTGAACCAGCCGGTGCTGAGCGCGATCGGCGACCGGGCCGAGCCGACGCTGATGCTGACCCTGCTGTCGATGCTGATCGCGGTGGCCAT
Source organism: Inquilinus sp. OTU3971 (assembly GCF_038440215.1). Taxonomy (NCBI): domain Bacteria; kingdom Pseudomonadati; phylum Pseudomonadota; class Alphaproteobacteria; order Rhodospirillales; family Rhodospirillaceae; genus Inquilinus; species Inquilinus sp. OTU3971. The sequence goes on from NZ_JASATH010000018.1 coordinate 25,428, forward strand.
CGCGCTGCCGGTCGGCATCGCCTCGGCGGTGTGGCGCGGCTCGTTGCTCGACCAGTCGGTGCTGACCGTGTCGATGTTCACCGCCAGCATTCCCAGCTTCTGGCTGGGCCTGATCCTGATGCAGATCTTCTCGGTCAAGCTCGGCTGGTTCCCGGTCGCCGGCTATGGCGGGCCGGGCGCCAGCTTCCTCGACCGGATGAGCCATCTGGTGCTGCCGGCGATCGTGCTCGGGCTCGTCAACTCCGCCCTGATCACCCGCTTCACCCGGGCCAGCATGCTGGACGTGCTGAACGACGACTATGTCCGCACGGCCCGGGCCAAGGGCCTGCCGGAGCGGAAGGTGGTGCTGAAGCATGCGCTGAAGAACGCGCTGATCCCGATCCTGACCGTGATCGGCCTGACCACTGCGCTGCTGGTCTCCGGCGCCGTCGTGACCGAGACGGTGTTCGGCCTGCCCGGGGTCGGCAATCTCGTGGTGAACGGCGTGCTGCGGCGCGACTACCCGGTGATCCAGGGCGCGCTGCTGGTGATCGCGGCGCTCTACGTCCTGATCAACCTCGTCATCGACCTGCTCTATCTCTTCGTCGACCCCAGGGTGCGCACCTGATGGCCGCCACCGGTTCCGTCTCGGTCGCCGGCGAGCGCATGAAGCTCGCCCGCCTGCTGGTTCGCCGCAAGACCGCGCTGATCGGGCTGATCATCCTGGTCGTGCTGGTCCTGGCCGCGGCCTTCGCGCCGTACATCACCGGCTACGCGCCACAGAAGTTGTCGATCGTGAACCGGCTGAAACCGCCCAGCACTGCGCATTGGTTCGGCACCGACGAGTTCGGCCGCGACGTCTTCACCCGCGCCGTCTACGGCGGCCGGCTGTCGCTGTTCGTCGGCTTCGCCGTGGTGATCCTGTCCTCGGTGCTGGGCATCGTGCTGGGCCTCGTCGCCGGCTTCTTCCGGCCGGCCGACAAGGTGGTGGCCCGGGTGATCGACGCCATGATGGCCTTCCCGGACATCCTGCTGGCGATCTCGCTGGTCGCGGCGCTGGGGCCGTCGCTGGTCAACGTCATCCTGGCGCTCGGCATCGTCTACACGCCGCGGCTGGCCCGCATCGTCCGCGCCTCGACCCTGGTGATCCGCGAGCTGCCCTTCGTCGAGGCGGCGCGGGCGCTCGGCGTCTCGACCTGGCGCATCGTCACCGCCCATGTCCTGCGCAACCTGTGGTCGCCGATCCTGGTGCAGGGCACCTTTATCTTCGCCTATGCCATTTTGGCCGAGGCCGGCCTGTCCTTCCTCGGCGTCGGCGTCTCGCCCGAAATCCCCACCTGGGGGACCATGATCAATGCCGGCCAGCAGTACATGGGCTCGGCCGACTGGATGATGGTCTTCCCCGGCCTCGCCATCGTGCTGTCGGTGGTGTCGCTGCAGATGGTCGGCGACGGCCTGCGCGACATCCTCGACCCCCGCCTGCGCAAGGAACTGTGATGCCCGTCCTGATCCGCGCCGCCCGCCCGGCCGGCTTCCCCGATCATCCCGGCGACACCCCGATCGACATCCTGATCGCCGACGGCCGTGTGGCCGCCGTAGGGCAGGGGATCGACGTCCCCGCCGAGGCCGAGATCGTCGACGCCCAGGGCGGCTGGGTGTCGCCCGGCTGGGCCGACCTGCACGCCCATGTCTATCACGGCGGCACCGACATCTCGATCCGCCCGTCCCAGGGCGGGCTGGCGCATGGCGTCACCACCATCGTCGACGCCGGGTCGGCCGGCGAGGGCAACTTCGTCGGCTTCCGCGAGTTCATCGCCGAGCCGGCGGCGGAGCGGGTGGTCGCCTTCCTCAACATCGGCTCGATCGGCCTCGTCGCCTGCAACCGGGTCAGCGAGCTGATCGACCAGCGCTCGATCGACATCACCCGCACGCTGAAGGTGATCGAGGCCAACCGCGACATCATCCGCGGCATCAAGTGCCGGGCCTGCAGCACAGTGACCGGCGCCTGGGGCATCACCCCGGTGAAGATCGCCAAGAAGGTGGCGAAGATCAGCGGCCTGCCGCTGATGGTCCATGTCGGCGAGCCGCCGCCGCTCTTGGAGGAGGTGCTGGAGGTGCTGACCCCCGGCGATGTCCTCACCCACTGCTTCCACGGCAAGCCGGGCGGCAACATCCTCGAAGACGAGGAGCTGTTCGGCATCGCCAGGCAGGTGGCCGAGGCTGGGGTGCGGCTCGATGTCGGGCATGGCGGCGCCTCCTTCTCCTTCAAGGTGGCGCGGGCCGGGATCGAGCGGGGCCTGCAGCCCTTCTCGATCTCCACCGACCTGCATCTGCGCTCGATCGAAGGCCCGGTCTGGGACATGGCGACCACCATGTCGAAGCTGCTGGCCGTCGGCATGCCCTTCGCCGAGGTGGTGGCCGCCGCCAGCACCCGCCCGCGCTCCGTGGTCGGGCTGCCGGCCGAGGGCAACCTGAAGGTGGGGGCGGAGGCGGATTTCACCGTCTTCGGGCTGGAGGATGCGTCGGTGACGCTGCCGGATTCCTCCGGCGACAGCGCCACGCTCGACAAGCTGTTCACGCCGCGCCATGCCATCCTCGGCACCAAGTCGGTCAGGGCGGCTCGTCTGTTCGATCCGGCAGTGCACGGATGAACGCCAGCAGCCGCGACATCGTCCTCGCGGTCGAGGATCTGCGGACCTGGTTCCACAGCCGGGACGGCATCGCCAAATCGGTCGACGGCGTGTCCTTCGACCTGGCGCGCGGCGAGACGCTGGCGATCGTCGGCGAATCCGGCTCCGGCAAGTCGGTCACCAGCCTGTCGATCATGGGCCTCCTGCCGAAGCCGGCGGGCCGGATCGAGAGCGGGGCCATCCGCTTCCGCGACCGCAAGGGCACGACGCACGACCTGGCGCACGCCTCCCAGGCGCTGCTGCGCAAGCTGCGCGGCGCCGAGATCGCGATGATCTTCCAGGAGCCGATGACCAGCCTGAACCCGCTGTTCACCGTCGGCGACCAGATCGCCGAGGCGGTGCAGCTGCATGAGGGCACCGGCCGGGCGAAGGCGATGGCGCGGGCGCGGGAGATGCTGGACCTGGTCGAGATCCCGGCGGCGGCGTCGCGGCTGAACGACTATCCGCACCAGATGTCGGGCGGCATGCGCCAGCGGGTGATGATCGCGCTGGCCCTGTCCTGCAACCCGTCGATGCTGATCGCGGACGAGCCGACCACGGCGCTGGACGTCACCATCCAGGCCCAGATCCTGGACCTGCTGCGCCGGCTGCAGGCCGAGATCGGCATGTCGATCCTGTTCGTCACCCACAATATGGGCGTGGTGGCCGAGATCGCGCAGCGCGTCGCCGTGATGTATGCCGGGCGGGTGGTGGAGGAGGCGCCGGTGCTCGACCTGTTCGACCGGCCGCGCCACCCCTACACCAGCGGCCTCCTGTCCTGCATCCCGAACGCCCGCACCGGCGGCCGGCACGACGACGCCCGACTGCAGCCGATCCCGGGCGCGGTGCCCAGCATCATGGCCCTGCCGCCCGGCTGCGCCTTCGCGCCGCGCTGCCCGCTGACCGAGACCGCCTGCGAGGCCGCCGTACCCGGCCTCGACGCGGTGCAGGCCGGCCACCGTTCCCGCTGCCGGAGGACCGACCAGCTGTGACCGCCGCCGCCCTCCGCACCGTGACCGATCCCGCCGCGCCGCTGCTCGACGTGCAGAACCTGTCGGTGCATTTCCCGATCGGCGGCGGCCGCGCCGTCCGCGCGGTCGAAAGCGTCAGCCTGTCGATCCGGCGCGGCAGCATCGTCGGCCTGGTCGGCGAATCCGGCTCCGGCAAGACCACCACCGGCCGTGCCATCCTGCGCCTGATCGAGCCGACCGGCGGCCGGGTGATGTTCGACGGCACCGACGTCACGGCCCTGCCGGAGAAGCAGTTCCGCGCCTGGCGCCGGCGCATGCAGATCGTGTTCCAGGACCCCTATGCCAGCCTCAACCCGCGGATGAGCGTGGCCGAGATCCTGGGCGAGGCGCTGGACACGCACGGCTTGGCCAGGGGCCGGCGCAGCCAGAGGATCGGCGAGCTCCTGGAGCGGGTCGGCCTCAACGCCGACCACCAGCGCCGCTTCCCGCATGAATTCTCCGGCGGCCAGCGCCAGCGCATCGGCATCGCCCGGGCCCTGGCGGTGGAGCCCGACTTCATCGTCGCCGACGAGCCGGTCTCGGCCCTCGACGTCTCGGTCCAGGCCCAGGTGCTGAACCTGATCCAGGACATCCAGCGCGACCTCGGCCTGACCCTGCTGTTCGTCGCCCACGACCTCGCCGTGGTCGACTATCTCTGCGACGAGATCGTGGTGATGTATCTGGGCCGGATCATGGAGAAGGGGCCGACCCGGCTGGTCTACGACCGGCCGCGCCACCCCTACACCCGCGCGCTGCTGTCGGCCGCGCCGGTGCCGGACCCGCGGGCCAAGCGTGACCGCATCATCCTGAAGGGCGACATCCCGAGCCCGATCGCCCCGCCCTCCGGCTGCGTCTTCCGCACCCGCTGCCCGATGGCGGTGGAGGCCTGCGCCCAGGCGGTGCCGCCCTTGGCGCAGCGCGAGCCCGGGCGCTTCGTCGCCTGCATCCGCGACGCCGAACTGAACGACCAAACGACGACGGATTGACCATGCCCAACGTCTACGACCGCCTTGCCGCGCTCGGCATCACGCTGCCCAAGGCGCCGCCGCCGGTCGCGAATTTCGAGACCCATCGCATCGCGGGCCAGCTCTTGTTCCTGTCCGGCCAGGGCCCGTCCGAGGCCGACGGCTTCATGCATCGCGGCAAGGTGGGCGCCACGGTCGATCGCGAGACGGCCTATCGCCATGCCCGGCTGACCGGGATCAACCTGATCGCGGTGATGCAGGAGGCGCTGGGCGACCTCAACCGCATCACCGGCATCGTCAAGCTGCTCGGCATGGTCAACGCCGTGCCGGAATTCGAGCATCATCCGGAGGTGATCAACGGCTGCTCCGACCTGTTCGTCGAGCTGTTCGGGCCGGAGATCGGGCGCCATGCCCGCTCCGCCGTCGGCATGGGGTCGCTGCCGCGCCAGATCACCGTCGAGATCGAAGCCGTCGTCGAATTCGCGCGGTGATGCCGATGGACCGCATGCGCACCGCCACGCACCCGCGTTTCGGCGCGGTTCCCCCTCACCCTCCCGCCGCCTTCGGCGTCGGGTCCTTCCCTCTCCCCGAGGAGAGGGGATACGTTTCGCCTCTCCCTCGGGGAGAGGTCGGAACCGCAAAGCGGTTCCGGGTGAGGGGGCGGCTCCGGCCTCGCCACATGTCCGAGTGCCTCTGCCATTGACTTCGGGGAGGACCCCATGACCGTCGCCACCTCGACCCCCGCCCCGGCCGCCCGCGCCGCCAAGCCGGCCGTCTCCCGCCTCAGCCGGCAGCGCATCCGCGCCGCCTGGATGTTCCTGGCCCCGATGCTGGTGGTGCTGGCGCTGGTCGCCGGCTGGCCGCTGGTGCGGACCATCGCGCTGAGCTTCACCGACGCGACGCTGAAGGCCGAGCAGCCGACCCGCCTGGTCGGCTTCGACAACTACCTGTTCTACGGCCCGAACCGCGCCGACTGGGACGCCTCCCTTGGCGGCTACTACGTGTTCTACGACCCCAAGGGCACCAACCTGGTGTGGAAGCCGGAGGAGGGCAAGTTCTGGGACATCGACCAGAACAAGCCGGTCGATTACGACGTCGACACCAGCGGCATCTTCAGCTGGCAGGGGCTGCTGGTCGACCCGGTGTGGTGGCGGTCGGCCTGGAACACCATCCTGTTCACCGTGGTCTCGGTCACCATCGAGACCATCCTCGGCCTCGTCGTCGCCATGACGCTGAACGCCCATATGCCGGGGCGCGGGCTGCTCAGGGCCGCGGTGCTGATCCCCTGGGCCATCCCCACCATCGTCTCGGCCAAGATGTGGGGCTGGATGCTGAACGACCAGTACGGCGTGATCAACGAAGTGCTGCTGTCGCTCGGCCTGATCTCGACCCGCATCGCCTGGACCGCCGACCCGACCCTGTCGCTGGCCTCGGTGATCGCGGTCGACGTGTGGAAGACCACGCCGTTCATGACGCTGCTGATCCTGGCCGCGCTGCAGATGCTGCCGGGCGAGGTGTATGAGGCGGCGAAGGTCGACGGCATCCGGCCCTGGAAGGTCTTCACCCGCATCACCCTGCCGCTGATCTGGCCGGCGCTGATGGTGGCGATCCTGTTCCGGGCGCTGGATTCGCTGCGGGTGTTCGACCTGATCTACGTGCTGACCTCGAACAGCATCAACACCATGAGCATGTCGGTCTTCGCCCGGCAGCAGAGCATCGATTTCGGCAATGTCGGCTTCGGCTCCGCCGCCTCGACCCTGCTGTTCCTGATCATCGCCGTGCTCGCCGCCCTGTGGATGGTGGCGGGCCGCGTGCGCTTCGACAAATAGGGGGCGGCCATGACCAGAGCATCCAAGCGCCGCGTCGGCCGCAGCCTGTTCTATGTGCTGGTGGCGGCGATCATCGTCTACACGGTGTTCCCGTTCTACTGGGCGGTGATCTCGTCGCTGAAGAGCGGCCAGCAGCTGTTCGGCACCGACCTGGTGCCGCCCTCGCCCACGCTCGACAACTATGTCAGCGTGTTCCTCGAGCAGCCCTTCCTGACCAACATCGTCAACTCGCTGATCGTCGCCGGGTCGACCGTGCTGATCTGCCTGGCGCTGTCGGTCAGCGCCGCCTATGCGCTGGGCCGGGTGCGGTTTCGCGGCCGCAGCACCATCCTGATGCTGACCCTGGCGGTGTCGATGTTCCCGCAGGTGGCGGTGCTGACCGGGCTGTTCGAGCTGGTGCGCTGGGCCGGCCTCTACAACCAGCTCGGCTCGCTGATCGTCAGCTACATGATCTTCACCCTGCCCTTCTCGGTCTGGGTGCTGACCACCTTCATGCGCGAGCTGCCGCGCGAGTTGGAGGAGGCGGCGATCGTCGACGGCGCCAGGCCCTGGCAGATCCTGGTGCGGGTGTTCCTGCCGCTGCTCGGCCCGGCGCTGGCGACCACCGGCCTGCTGGCCTTCATCGCCGCCTGGAACGAGTTCCTGTTCGCCCTGACCTTCACCCTGACCAACGAGGTGCGGACGGTACCGGTGGCGATCGCCCTGATCTCCGGCGCCACCCAGTTCGACATCCCCTGGGGCAACATCATGGCGGCATCGGTCGTTGTGACCGTGCCGCTGATCGTGCTGGTGATGATCTTCCAGCGCCGCATCGTCTCCGGCCTCACCGCCGGCGCGGTGAAGGGGTAGCCAGAGGAATGCATCCCGGCGCCCGGGAAAGGGCGGCGCCGGGATGCGATACGCAGGTCGGTTTGGAGGATTAGGATGTTATGCGCTGCGTCCGCGTCAGGAAAGGACAATCGTCCTCAATCCTGAGACGATTCGGCGGCAGAAGCCCCTCACTTCACTCGACCAGCGCTTCCTTGGCGTGCTGGGCCGCACCGCTGCGCAGCGGCCGCTCCTCCATCAGCAGCAGCCAGACGAAGCCGAGGGCAAGGCCCGCGGCGGATGCCAGGAACATCCAGTGGAAGGCGCCGACCAGCCCGTCGCGCATCGCCGGGGTGAGATCGCCCAGGTTCTCCGGCGACCGGCCGTCGCCGCCGATGGCGCCGAGCACGATGGCGCCGAAGCCGGCGACGACGATGGCGCTGCCGAGCGAGCGGAAGAAGTTCATGCAGCCGGTGGCGGTGCCGAGCTGGTGCATCGCCACCGCATTCTGGATCGAGATGGTGGTGACCGGCAGCACGGTGCCGAGGCCGAGGCCGATGGCGGCGAGCGCGACCTCGATCAGCCACAGCGGCAGGCCGTCCGGATGGGCGGCGAGCCCGACCAGCGCCACGGCGGCGATCACCAGCCCGACCAGCGGCGTGCGCTTGTAATGGGTCATCCGCGCCATGAAGCGGCCGGCGATGTTGGCGCCGGTCACCGTGCCGGCCATCAGCGGGATCAGCGCCAGGCCGGAGTTGCTGGCCGAAAGGCCGGCCACGCCTTCGAGATAGACCGGGACGTAGATCGACAGGCCGATGAAGCTGCCCATGACGCAGAAGGCGGCGGCGGTGCCGGTGCCGACCACCGGGTTGAACATCACCGCCAGCGGGATCAGCGGCTCGGCCGCGGTCAGCAGCCGGGCGGCGAACAGTACCCAGAGCACGAGCGAGACGCCGAACAGGCCCAGCACCTCGGCCGAATCCCAAGGATAGCGCACGCCGCCCCAGGTCAGGGCCAGCATCACCGCCACGGTGGCGCCGACCATCAGCACCGCGCCGAGCACGTCGAGCTTGTGCCGGCGGTCGTGCCGCGGCAGGCGGCGCAGCGCGCCCCAGACCATCCAGAAGGCGCCGAGGCCGAGCGGCAGGTTGATCCAGAAGATCACCGACCAGTGCAGGTGGTCGGCGAACAGGCCGCCCAGCACCGGCCCGACCACGCTGGAGGTGACGAAGACGCTGGCGATGTAGCCCTGGTAGCGTCCGCGCTCCTTCGGCGAGACCACGTCGGCGATGATGGTCTGGGCCAGCGAGATCAGCCCGCCGCCGCCCAGCCCCTGCAGCGCCCGGGCCAGGATCAGCGCCAGCATGGTCGGCGCCAGGGCGCAGGCGACCGACCCGATGATGAACACGCTGATGCTGACCAGGAGCGTGATGCGCCGGCCGTGGATGTCGCTCAACTTGCCATAGAGCGGGGTCACCGCGGTGGCGGCCAGGAGATAGGCGCTGACCACCCAGGACAGGTGCTCGACGTCGCCAAGCTCCTGCCCGATGGTCGGCAGTGCCGTGGCCACGATGGTCTGGTCGAGCGCCGCCAGCAGCATCGCCAGCATGATGCCGATGATGATCGAGCGGATGGTGGCGTGGTCGAGCGGCGCCGGGGCGGCGACCGCCGGACTGTGTGCGGACATGATGCGGCGTTCCGAAGGCGGGGGCCGAATGGATTGGGCCGGCGGCGGCGAAGCGCCCCGAACCCCTTAACCTTCGCCCCCGGCACTTGTCATACAAGAGCGCTGTCGGCAGTGCTGCCATCGTCTCGCGGCATGGGCGCATGCGGCGTCGCATCCCGCCGATCCCAGTTTCCCGGGGGCGGCACTTGGTCTAGGGTGCGGCCATGATCGACCAGACCGACACGCAGGCCGTCGCCAAGGCCGAGAAGGCCCCGTTCCTGCGCCTCGCGCTCGAGGCCGGGCCGCTGCTGCTGTTCTTCATCGCCAACCAGGCGGCCGGCATCATGCCGGCGACCGCGGTGTTCATGGCGGCGACCGTGGTGGCGGTGGTGCTGTCGGTGCGGCTGGAGAAGCGCTGGCCGATCATGCCGATGGTCGGATGCGTCTTCGTGCTGATCTTCGGCGGGCTGACGCTGTGGCTCGAGAACGACCTGTTCATCAAGCTGAAGCCGACCGTGGTGAACCTGCTGTTCGCGGCGATCCTGTTCACCGGCCTGGCCACCGGCCGCAACTTCCTGAAGCTGATGATGGGCTCGGTGTTCGAGCTGACCGACGAGGGCTGGCGCAGCCTGACCTGGCGCTGGGCGGTGTTCTTCGTCGTGCTGGCGGCGGTCAACGAGATCGTCTGGCGCAACTTCTCGACCGAGTTCTGGGCCGGGTTCAAGCTGTTCGGCATCCTGCCGCTGACCCTGGTCTTCGCCATGGCGCAGATGCCGCTCCTGATGCGGCATCAGGTCAAGACGGCGGATTGACCGTGCAGCCGGCCGATGCCCTGCACCATGTCGAGCACTGGGTGTTCGACCTGGACAACACCCTCTACCCCGCCCGCAGCAACCTGTTCGCCCAGATCGACCGGCGCATGGGCGAGTACATCCGGTCGCATTACGACCTGCCGGAGGCCGAGGCCAAGGCGCTGCAGAAGCGGCTGTTCCGCGACTACGGCACCACGCTCCGCGGCCTGATGAACGAGCGCGCGGTCGACCCCGGCCCGTTCCTGGAATTCGTCCACGACATCGACATCTCGGCGATCGGGCCGAGCCCGACCCTGGCGGCGGCGCTGGCCGACCTGCCGGGCCGCAAGATCGTGTTCACCAACGGCTCGGTCCGCCATGCCGAGCGGGTGCTGTCCCGGCTCGGCGTGGTGGCGCAGTTCGACGGCATCTTCGACATCGTCGCCGCCGACTATGTGCCGAAGCCCGATCCCGGCCCCTACCGGGCGATGCTCGACCTGTACGGGCTGGCGCCGGGGTCCACCGCGATGGTCGAGGACATGGCCCGCAACCTGCTGCCGGCGCATCAGCTGGGCATGACCACGGTGTGGGTGCGCACCCCGTCCGACTGGGGCCAGCCTTTGCCCGGCGACGGCCATATCGACATCGCCGTCGACGACACGGCGGAGTGGCTGGCCGCGGTGGCCGCGGCGCGGCGGACTCTCTAGCCGCTCAAATCATCCGCACGCCTTGAAGCTGCCCGGCTGCTGTCGGGTCCAGGTGTCGGTGCGGCCGAGCAGGCTGATGCCGACATAGCCGCGCAGGTCCAGCGTGTCCGGCCCGGTCAGGTGCATCTTGGCGTCGTAGGTCTTGCCGCTCTTCGGGTCGTAGATCGTGCCGTCCTCCCACTCCGTGTCGGAGACCTGGGAGAAGCTGTGCAGCATGATCAGCTTGCACAGCGGCTTGCTGCGCTTGCTCTCGTCCGGGTTGTTCACATCGGTGGCCGGGGCGTCCGGCGGCAGGCCGGCGATCAGGCCGCAGATGCCGTTGCTGCAGTCGGTGATCTGGATCACCGAGCGGCCGTCCCCGGTGCGCCAGAAGCCTTTGATCCCGCCATCGGCGGCGGAGGCGGCCGGGGCCGCCAGGACGGCGGCGAGGCCGAGGGCGAGGACGGCGCTGCGGATGGTCATGGGCACTCCCATATCTGTCCTGTTGCTTCTCCGTCGAGGATGCGGCCGGACCGGAATCCTGTCCATCGTCCCGATTTGCACCGCGGGGAGGGTGACAACTTTGAAATTATTCCAGCTTTTGCCTCGGTTTGCCCTCGGCTATGGTCCAGCGTCGGCCGAAAGGGCCGCCGGCCGAAGAGCCGGATGACGGAGATGTGAGAGATGAGCGCGCCGCGGACACTGTTCGACAAGATCTGGGACAGCCATGTCGTCCACCGCCAGGATGACGGCACGTGCATCCTCTATATCGACCGCCACCTCGTGCATGAGGTGACCAGCCCGCAGGCCTTCGAAGGGCTGCGCATGGCCGGCCGCCGCGTGCGCCAGCCGCAGGCCACCTTGGCGGTGCCGGACCACAACGTGCCGACCAGCGACCGCGCCGGCGGCATCGCCGACGAGGAGAGCCGGATCCAGGTCGAGACGCTGGAGAAGAACGCCGCCGATTTCGGCGTGCCGATCTTCACCATGAACGACATCCGCCAGGGCGTGGTCCACATCATCGGGCCGGAGCAGGGCTTCACCCTGCCGGGCACCACCATCGTCTGCGGCGACAGCCACACCTCGACCCATGGCGCCTTCGGCGCGCTGGCCTTCGGCATCGGCACCAGCGAGGTCGAGCATGTACTGGCCACCCAGACGCTGCTGCAGAAGCCGGCCAAGAACATGCGGATCACGGTCGAGGGCGACCTGCCGCTCGGCGTGACCGCGAAGGATATGATCCTGGCGATCATCGGCACCATCGGCACCGCCGGCGGCACCGGCCATGTCATCGAATATGCCGGCGACGCCATCCGCGCCCTGTCGATGGAAGGCCGGATGACGGTCTGCAACATGTCGATCGAGGCCGGCGCCCGGGCCGGGCTGATCGCCCCGGACGACACCACCTTCGCCTATGTGAAGGGCCGGCCGCTGGCGCCGAAGGGCGCGGCCTGGGACCAGGCGGTCGAATACTGGCGTACCCTGCCGTCGGACCAGGGCGCCCGCTACGACCGCGAGGTCGTGCTGAAGGCCAGGGACATCGTGCCGATGGTGACCTGGGGCACCAGCCCTGAGGATGTGGCGCCGATCACCGGCATCGTGCCGGACCCGGACAAGGCGCCGGACGCCAACAAGGCCAGCGCCTGGCGCCGCAGCCTGGACTATATGGGCCTGAAGCCCGGCCAGCGCCTGAGCGAGGTGCCGGTCGACAAGGTCTTCATCGGCTCCTGCACCAACGGCCGGATCGAGGACCTGCGCGCCGCCGCCGCCGTGGCCCGCGGCCGGCACGTGGCCGGCACCGTCTACGCCATGATCGTCCCGGGCTCCGGCCTGGTGAAGGAGCAGGCCGAGGCCGAGGGGTTGGACCAGGTGTTCAAGGACGCCGGCTTCGACTGGCGCGAACCCGGTTGCTCGATGTGCCTGGCGATGAACGCCGACAAGCTGTCGCCGGGCGAGCGCTGCGCCTCGACCTCGAACCGCAACTTCGAGGGCCGTCAGGGCCGCGGCGGCCGCACCCACCTGGTCAGCCCGGCCATGGCCGCGGCGGCGGCGATCGCCGGCCACCTGACCGATGTGCGCGAGCTGAACTAGCCGCGTCCGCGCTCGCCGCTTTGCACTGTCCGGGCAGATTGATCGTGCGTTGCCTCTCCCGCCTGGCGGGAGAGGTCGGGCTCGCGCAGCGAGACAGGGTGAGGGCTGGTCCCGGCCTCGACAAAGCGCCCTCACCCGGAGCCGCTTCGCGTCTCCGACCTCTCCCGTAAACGGGAGAGGCAACCCGATTCAGCGATGCCGATCGCTAAGCGTGGCCTGCCTCACCCGACAGCATCATCGGGTCGACGCCGAGCTTGGCGATGGCGCGTTCCCACTTCACCGACAGGTCCTCGCCGAACAGGATGTCCGAATCGCAGGGCACGGTGAGCCAGCCATTGGCCTGGATCTCGGCGTCGAGCTGGCCGGCGCTCCAGCCGGCATAGCCGAGCGCCAGCAGGTGACGGCTGGGCCCGGTCCCGCCGGCGATCGCCTGCAGCACCTCGAGCGTCGAGGTCACCGCGACCTCGCCGACCACCACCGTCTTCTCGGCCCGGTAGTCGGTCGAGTGCAGCACGAAGCCGCGGCCCGATTCGACCGGGCCGCCGAACTGCACCCGGGTGCTGCCCAGGAGGTCGCCATGCGGGATGCCGAGCTGGTCGAGCAGGGTCGGGAAGTCGATGGACGACAGCGGCTTGTTGACCACCAGCCCCATTGCCCCCTGGTCGTTGTGGGCGCAGAGATAGATCACCGTGCGGGCGAAGGGCGGTGCGATCAGGGTCGGCATGGCGATCAGCAGCTGCCCCGCGAGGTAGCTGCCATCCGCCGGCACCTTGCCGCCCTTGGAGGATTTCGCCCGTCTCATCCCGCCCAATGCTCCGTCTTCCGTTTTTCGGCCGCGACAACAAGGCTAACCCGCGGCGATGTGGTTTCGAACGACTATATAGGCCAAAGAAAGGCAGTTTCATGGTGCCGGAGTTTCGATGATCGGTAGGCTCGCAGTCCTGACGGCTGCCGTGCTGGGCCTCGCCGCCCTGGCGGCGCCGAGTGCGGCCCGGGCGGCCGAGACGCCGTGGCAGACGACCAAGGGCGCGTCGGCGCGGCTGGTCACGGCGGTCGACGGCACCGGCACCCTGGCCGAGATCCCGGCCGGGCTGCACATCCGGCTGGACCCGCACTGGAAGACCTATTGGCGCTCCCCCGGCGATGCCGGGCTGCCGCCGGCGCTGGACTGGACGGGCTCGGCCAATCTCGGCACCGCGGCGCTGGCCTATCCGGCGCCGCACCGGTTCCAGCTGTTCGGCCTCGAGACCTACGGCTACGAGACCGAGGTGGTGTTCCCGCTGACCCTGCCGGTGGCGCAGCCGGGGCAGCCGCAGCACCTGGCCCTGGCCGCCACCGTGCTGGTGTGCAGCGACATCTGTATCCCGGCCAATTTCAGCTTCGCGCTCGACCTGCCGGCCGGCGCGGCGACGCCCGACCCGGACGCGGCCAACCTGATCGACCGCTACGCCAACACGGTGCCGGGCGACGGCAGCGCCGCCGGCCTCGCGATCGGTCCGGTCGCTGCCATCACCGCCGGCCCGAATGGCGGCTTGCGGATCGAGGCGACGGCGCGCGAGTCCTTTGAGGCGCCCGACATCTTCGTCGAGGGCGCACCCGGCGACGCCTTCGCCGCACCGCGCATCGCCACCAGCGAGGGCGGCCGCCGGCTGGTGGCCGAGATCGACCGGGTCCAGGCCGCGGCAGACCCGCCGGTGGCGTTGCCCGGCAGCCCGGTCGTCCTGACCCTGGTCGACGGGCCGCGCAGCGTCGAGGCCGAGGCGACGGTCGGCCCGGCAGTCGCCGCGGCGCCCGATGCCGCCGCCTGGCTGTCGATCCTGGGCGTGGCCCTGCTGGGCGGGCTGATCCTGAACCTGATGCCCTGCGTGCTGCCGGTTCTCTCGCTCAAGCTGCTGTCGATTGTCGGAGTCGGCGGCCGGACGCCGCGGTGGCAGCGGCTTGGCCTCCTGGCCACTGCCGGCGGCATCCTGGCCTCCTTCCTGGTGCTGGCCGCCGGCGCGGTCGGGCTGAAGGCGGCGGGCGCCTCGGTCGGCTGGGGCCTGCAGTTCCAGGAGCCGGTGTTCCTGGCGGCGATGGCGGTGATCGTCACCCTATTCGGCTGCAACCTGCTGGGCTTGTTCGAGGTCACCCTGCCCGGCCGCGCCATGGACGCCGCAGCCCGCGCCAGCGGCGCCGGCCGGCCGGAGAAGCATGGGCTCGCCGGCCCGTTCCTGACCGGCGCCTTCGCCACCCTGCTGGCCACCCCCTGCTCCGCCCCCTTCGTCGGCACCGCGCTGGGCTTTGCCCTGTCGCGCGGGCCGGCCGAGATCGGCGCGATCTTCGCCGCGCTCGGCCTCGGCATGGCCCTGCCCTATCTGCTGATCGCCGCCGTGCCCGGCCTGGCCCGGCTGCTGCCACGCCCCGGACGCTGGATGGTCTGGATCAAGGCCGTGCTCGGCCTCGCCCTGTTCGGCACGGCCGTGTGGCTGCTCTCTGTTCTCGCCGTGCAGGTGCCGCCGGCCGCGGCCGGCGTGGTGGCGGCGGTGCTGGCGGCGATCGTGCTGGTGTTGTGGCTGCGGCGGCGCGGCGGCATCGCGGTCCGGCGCCTCGGCGCCGTCGTCGCCGCGGTGCTGGCCATCGCGGCGGTGCTGCTGCCGCTGCGCTTCGACCGGCCCGACGCGGCGGCGGCGCAGGCGGCCTCTTCGATTCCCTGGGTGCGGTTCGACCGGGCCGCGATCCCCGGGCTGGTGCGCGAGGGCAAGGTGGTGTTCGTCGACGTCACCGCCGACTGGTGCCTGACCTGCAAGGTCAACAAGCTCTTGGTGATCAACCGCGACCCGGTGGCCGCGGCCCTCGGCGAGGCCGGGGTGGCGCCGCTGCTGGCCGACTGGACCAATCCCGACCAGGGCATCGCCGACTACCTTGCGGCGCATGGCCGCTACGGCATACCGTTCAACGCCGTGTACGGGCCGGGGGCGCCGGACGGGATCCTGCTGCCGGAGCTGCTGAGCACCGAGGCGGTTCTGGACGCCCTGAAGCAGGCCCGCGGCGCGAGCTCATAACATCCGGCCGGCACAGGCCGGCCCATCGGATTCTGGCGGAGAGAACACCCATGACGATCAAGGTTGGCGACCGCTTCCCGTCGGTCACGCTGAAGTATCTCGGCAAGGAAGGCATGGCCGAGGTCAAGACCGACGACCTGCTCAAGGGCAAGACCGTGGCCCTGTTCGCGGTGCCGGGCGCCTTCACCCCGACCTGCTCGGCCAAGCACCTGCCGAGCTTCACCGGCAACGCCGAGGCGCTGAAGGCCAAGGGAGTCGACCAGATCGTCTGCCTGTCGGTGAACGACCCCTTCGTGATGAAGGCCTGGGCCGACAAGAACGAGGTCGGCGACACGGTGTTCATGCTGCCGGACGGCAACGCCACCCTGACCAAGGCGCTGGGGCTGGAGATGGACGGGTCGGGCTATGGCCTGGGCACCCGGTCGCAGCGCTTCGCCCTGATCGCCAAGGACGGCGTCGTCACCCATCTCGGCGTCGAGAAGCCGGGCGCCTTCGAGGTGTCGAGCGGCGAGGCCATTCTCGCGGCGCTCTGAGCACGTAGGTTGGGTTCGCGTCCGCGAACCCAACACTTTTCTCACCGATAGGTTGGGTTCGCCTGCGGGCGAACCCAACCTTGCTACGAAGCATCCGTCTCGGTCGTGATCCGCACCCCGAACTGCTCGAACCGCGCGATCGCCGCCTCGGGCGTGACCAGGGTCTCGGGCAGGGCCAGCCCGCCGGCCGGTAGCGGCAACCCGTCCAGGCCGAGCACGCGCTCGGCGACGACCAGGGCGCCCAGCGCCGTCATATGGTCCACCCCCTTCGGGTCCGACACCAGGACTCGCCGCCGCGCGGGCTGCCCTGACCGCAGGGCCCCTGCGATCTCGATCAGCGCCTCATGCGAGGCCCTACCGCCGGCCCGAGTGCCGATCGATTCGCCCATGCCGAAATCGAAGCGGATGTCGGGGGCGCCGGTGATCGCCGCCAGGCTGGGCACATCCAGCGCGGCCAGGGGCTGCACCGTCGCTTCGAGCCCGTCGGCCAGGCGCAGGGCGCGGCTGTGCTCGCCGCCGTCGACCCAGGCCCACTGCCCGGCCCGGCGCAGCAGGGCACGGCCGGAGAAGGCCTCGGCATCGGCGGCGCTCATCGGCCCGACCGCGTCCCTCTCATCGTACAGCGCGGCCATGGCAGCGGATTCGACCCGGGCGAAATCCCCAATCGCCTGCCGGGCCACGAGGATCGGCACCCCGGCCGCCCAGTGACCCGCCAGCACGATCGGCCGCCGCGGCGGCGCATGCAGCGCCGCGAACACCGCGGGCCCGGTCTCCTCCACCACCTTGGTGATGCCGATATGGGCGGCGCCCTGCGCCAGGGCGGCGTGGATCAGAGCGTCGCTGCGGTCCTGCAGCGCCGCCACGATCAGGTCGACCGGGCCGAGATCGACCAGCGCCGCCGCCGGATCGGCGACGTCGAGCCGCAGCGTCTTCGCCCCGATCTCGCGGGCCAGCGCGGCGCCGGATTCCGGCGACCGCCCGGCCAGGATGATGTCGAGATCCGGCGCCAACCGGCGCAGATACCGGGCGACGGTGCCGCCGACCGCGCCATAGCCGCCGGCGATCAGGACTCGCTGAACCATGAGCCTTTCCCCTTCCCAGGCCGCCGGCAGCAGGGCGCGGCGGCGCTATTACGGATAGTAACTTACCATTCGTAATATGGGGAGAGGGTGGCCCGGGTCAACCCTCGACCGGCGCCAGACCGCGGCCGTGCTCGCGGAGGCCCTTCCGGGCCAGCTCGTCGACCCGCTCGTTCTCGGCGTGGCCGGCATGGCCACGGGTCCATTCCCAGCGGACCTTGTGCGGCGCCATGGCGGCGTCGAGCCGCTGCCACAGGTCGATGTTCTTCACCGGCTTGCGGTCGGCGGTGACCCAGCCGCGCGCCTTCCAGCCCCTGAGCCACTGCATCACGCCGTTGCGGACATACCGGCTGTCGGTGGTCAGCACCGCATCGACCGGGCGTTTCATCGCCTCCAGCGCCTGGATCGCCGCCATCAGCTCCATCCGGTTGTTGGTGGTCAGCGTCTCGCCGCCATAGAGCTCGCGCTCGGTCTCGCCCATGCGCAGCAGCACGCCCCAGCCGCCGGGGCCGGGATTGCCGCTGCAGGCGCCGTCAGTGAAGATCTCGACCTTCGGCAGCTTCATCGGCTTCATCGGCTTCTTCGGCGTCGCGGTGGTGTCGGTCACGGGTCGATCCCATAGGCGGCCACGCTCGTGACCTGCTGGTGGAAGCGCAGCTTGCGCCAGTATTCGAGCGGGTCCTTCGGCCGGACGAAGGCGCCCGGCGGATGGTTCAGCCAGTCATAGAGCCGGGTGAGGAGGAAGCGTAGCGCGTTGCCGCGGGCCAGGATCGGCAGCGCCGCGACCTCGGCCGGCGATAGCGGCCGCTCAGCCCGGTAGCCGGACAGGAGCGCCCGCGCCTTGGTGACATTGAAGGCGCCGTCCGGCTCGAAGCACCAGGCGTTCAGGCAGATCGACAGGTCGTAGGCCAGCATGTCGGTGCAGGCGAAGTAGAAGTCGATCAGCCCGGACAGGCGGCCGTCGCGGAAGAACACATTGTCAGGGAACAAGTCGGCATGGATCAAGCCCACCGGGAGATCCGTGGGCCACTGCGCCTCGAGGAAGGCGAGCTCGCGGGTGATGCCCTCGGCCAGGCCCGGTGCCACGGTGTCGGCGCGGTCGGCGCAATCCGCCACCAGGCGGCGCCAGCCGGCGAGCGACAGGTTGTTCGGCCGGGTCATCGGGAAATCGGCCCCGGCCGCGTGCATCCGGGCCAGCGCCGGGCCCAGGGCCTGGCAGTGCCAGGGCTGGATCCGCTTCGGCCACAGCCCGTCGAGGAAGGTGACGATCACCGCCGGCCGGCCGGCGAGGCGGCGCAGCGCCTGCCCGTCGCGGGCGGCGACCGGCTGCGGGCATTCGATGCCGCGCGCCGCCAGATGCTGCATCAACCCAAGGAAGAACGGCAGGTCGGCCTCGGCCACCCGCTTCTCGTACAGCGTCAGGATATGCGGGCCGGACGTGGTCACCAGCAGATAGTTGGAGTTCTCGACGCCCTCGGCGATGCCCTTCAGTGAGAGCACCGAGCCGATGTCGTACTCCGCCGCGAAGGCGGCGACATCCTCGTCGGTGACTTCGGTGTAGACGGCCATGGATCGCCCGGGTGAAAGCGGCTGAGCCAGCCTTCATAGAGCGCAGGGGGCAGCTTGTCGAAGGAAGAGAGAGCGGCGTGGGATACGGCCGCGCGGGGCCGGCCGGCAAAACGGAAAGGGCGGTGGCAGGCCCGCCGGCCAATGCCGGGAGACCTGCCGCCGCCCTTTCGCGGCTACCGGCCGAGGCGGCTCAGCGGCGCGGGTTGGGATAGTGGGAATCGTTCGAGCTCTGGAGCGCGCTCGGGCCATGCTCCGACTGCAGGCCGGTGCGGGCGTCGGCGGCGCCGGACGCGGCGACACCCAGGGCGATCAGGACGGCCAGGCCGACGGGGCGGGCGATCTTCAGGACAGACATGATGGGCTCCTTTGGTGAGTGGGATGGTGAACGACACGGCGGGATGCCGTGCTTGCGACGGGCGCCCGAAGGCACCCTTGCGGAGGCTTACCGCCTCCCGTGACCGCCGCCGAAGCCGCCGTCATGCCCGTGCCCCCCGAGATCATGACCGACGGCACCCCTATCCGCGGTGCGGTCGGCGCCGTTCTCGCCGTGATCGAAGGACGGAGCGGACATGTCCGCGGTGTCGGAAGAGCCAAGCTGCGCCATCTGCGGCGGGATCTCGTAATATTGGGACTGCAGCCCGGTCTGGGCGAAGGCGGGTCCGGCGACAGCCGTTCCGAGCAGGAGCAGGGCCACGAACCCCGCGGGGCGGGGATGCCTGGGCAGAACCATGATGGACCTCTTCAACCGTATCCGGAGCGGCCCCTCGGGCCGGCTTGCCGGTCGTGTCGCGTACATTTCGATAAGTCCTGCGGAATGCCGGCGGTCCGGGCTGAGCCCGCTGCCGCAATCGCGGCGCGCCGTCGTTTCCGCATTGCAGCATATGGGCGGCAATGGCGACGGCGGAATTGATCTTACGGGAATTTAATGAAGACCTAATCCAGACCTAATATTCGGACATCATTACGGAAAATTATACCTGCGGCATGCCGCCCTTCCGATGAATTCCCCCTATTGACTCCCCAATTCGGGCGCAGTCACCTTTCGCCAATTCGCTCAGCAGCCAACAGGCAGGGCCGCGCCATTCGCGCCGGCCCGGTCCGCGATCAGCTCCGCCCCTCTGGGGCGAGGATGCATCGGGCCAGCCGAAGACCGGGAGGAGACGTCGATCGCGGGCGCGGCGGCCGTCACGGCTGTGGCGCCCGCGTCTCTCTCGATTGCCTGCCCGCTGGAGAGATGCAGATGCCCCTTGTCGCCCGCCGGACGGTGCTGCGGATCGGCACCCCGATCATTCTCGTGTTGGTCTGCGCCGCCGTACTGGTCGGGCGCGAGCTGCGCGGCAGCGCCGCGTCGGCCGCACCCGAGGCCGCGGCGCCGCCCCCGGCGGTGCCGGTCGAGGCGGCGGCGGCCGCGCGCCGCGACGTGCCGGTCTATCTGACCGGGCTCGGCACCGTCCAGGCGCTGAACACGGTGACGGTGAAGACGCGGGTCGACGGCCAGCTGCAGACGGTGTCGTTCCAGGAAGGCCAGCATGTGAGCGCCGGCCAGACGCTGGCGCAGATCGACCCGCGGCCGTTCCAGGCGGCGCTGGACCAGGCCAAGGCGACCAAGGCCAAGGACGAGGCCCAGCTGGCCAACGCCCAGCTCGACCTGCAGCGCTTCCAAAACCTGCACCAATACGCGACGGCGCAGAGCGTCGACACCCAGAAGGCGCTGATCGCGCAGCTGCAGGCCCAGATCGAGGGCGACCAGGCGGCGATCGACAACGCCGCCACCCAGCTGAGCTACACCACCATCACCTCGCCGCTGAACGGCCGCACCGGCATCCGGCTGGTCGACCAGGGCAACATCGTCCACGCCACCGACACCGGCGGGCTGGTGGTGATCACCCAGCTGCACCCGATCACGGTGATCTTCACCCTGCCGGAGGAGGATCTGCCGGAGATCTCGGCGGCGATGGCCAAGGGCCCGCTGACGGTCTTCGCCGACACCCGCGGCGACGACAAGCCGCTGGACCAGGGGACGCTGCAGCTGGTCGACAACCAGATCGACCAGGCCACCGGCACGATCCGGCTGAAGGCGACCTTCCCGAACAGGACCGACCAGCTGTGGCCCGGCCAGTTCGTCGATGTCCGGCTGCTGCTGCGCACCGAGCAGAACGTGGTCACCGTGCCCTCCACCGCGATCCAGCGCGGGCCGGACGGCCTCTATGTCTATGCGGTGAAGCCGGATGACACGGTCGAGCTGCGGCCGGTCGGCATCGGCCAGATCACCGACGGCGCCGCCGTGGTCGAGACCGGCCTCGACGCCGGCGCCAGCGTCGTCACCGCCGGCCAGTACCGGCTGCAGTCGGGCACCCGCGTGCAAGTCCGCGACACCGCCGCCAGCCAGCCGAGCGCCTGACCATGAGCATCTCGGCCCCCTTCATCCGCAAGCCGATCGCCACCTCGCTGATCATGGCCGGGGTGCTGCTGGTCGGCCTGGTCGCCTATCCGCTGCTGCCGGTGGCGCCGCTGCCGCAGGTCGACTTCCCGACCATCCAGGTCTCGGCACAGCTGCCCGGCGCCGACCCCACCACAATGGCCTCGTCGGTGACGGCGCCGCTGGAGCGGCAATTCGCCGAGATCCCCGGCGTGTCGCAGATGACCTCCAGCAGCACGCTCGGCAACAGCTCGATCACGCTGCAATTCGACCTCGACCGCAACATCGACGCGGCGGCGGGCGACGTGCAGACCGCGATCAACGCCGCCGGCGGCCAGCTGCCGAAGACCCTTCCCTCGCCGCCGACCTACCGCAAGGTCAACCCGGCCGACGCGCCCATTCTGGTGTTCGCGGTGCATTCCGACACGCTGCCGCTGACCACGGTCGACGACTATGCCGAGAACGTGCTGAGCCAGAACATCAGCCAGGTGCCGGGCGTCGCCCAGGTCACCATCGGCGGCCAGCAGAAGCCGGCGGTGCGGGTGCAGGTCGACCCGCAGAAGCTGGCGGCGCTGGGCATTGGCCTCGAGGATGTGCGCGGCGTCATCGCCAATGCCACCGCCGACAGCCCGAAGGGCAGCATCGACGGCGCGACGCGGACCTTCACCATCTACGACAACGACCAGGAGCTGAAGGCCGACCCTTGGAACGACGTCATCATCGCCTACAAGAACGGCGCGCCGGTGCGCATCCGCGACATCGGCCAAGCCGTGGAAGGGCCGGAGAACAACAAGCTGGCAGCCTGGTCCGGCGGCCAGCGCGCCGTGCTGCTGATCGTGTTCAAGCAGCCGGGCGCCAACGTCATCGAGGTGGTCGACCACGTCAAATCGCTGCTGCCGCAGCTGCAGGCGGCGATGCCGCCGGCGGTCAAGGTCGACATCCTGAGCGACCGCACCACCACCATCCGCGCCTCGGTCGCCGACGTGCAGTTCACCCTGCTGCTGACGATCTGCCTGGTGGTGATGGTGATCTTCGTGTTCCTGCGCAGCTTCTGGGCCACGGCGATCCCGAGCGTGACCGTGCCGCTGGCGCTGGTCGGCACCCTGGCGCTGATGTACGCCTTCGGGTACAGCCTGGACAACCTGTCGCTGATGGGCCTGAGCATCGCGGTCGGCTTCGTCGTCGACGACGCCATCGTCATGCTGGAGAACATCCACCGCCATATCGAGGAAGGGCTGTCGCCGGTGCAGGCGGCGCTGAAGGGCGCCGGCGAGATCGGCTTCACCATCTTCTCGATCAGCCTGTCGCTGGTCGCCGTGTTCATCCCCCTCCTGCTGATGGGCGGCATCGTCGGCCGGGTGTTCCGCGAATTCGCCGTCACCGTGACCATGACCATCCTGGTCTCGGCCATCGTGTCGCTGACCCTGACTCCGGTGATGTGCTCGAAGTTCATGAAGCACGACACCGGCAAGCACGGGCGCCTGTACCGCCTGTCGGAGCGCGGCTTCGACCTGATGCTGACGGGCTACCGCCGGTCGCTCGATGTGGCGCTGAAGCACCGCCGGGTCACGCTGGCGGTGTTCCTGGCGACGATCTGCGCCACCGGCTACCTCTTCGTCATCATCCCCAAGGGCTTCTTCCCGCAGCAGGACACCGGCCTGATCCTCGGCACCTCCGAGGCGGCGCAGGACATCTCCTTCGCCGAGATGAGCCGCAAGCAGGTCGAGCTGGGCAAGATCGTCGCCGCCGATCCGGATGTCGACACCGTCGGCATGGCGCTCGGCTCCAGCGGCGGCCAGACGCTGAACAACGGCCGCCTGTTCATCACCCTGAAGCCGCGCGACGAGCGCCAGGCCTCGGCCAGCCAGATCATCGACCGGCTGCGACCCAAGCTGGCCCAGGTCGAGGGCGCGGCCCTGTTCCTGCAGCCGGCCCAGGACATCAACATCGGCGGCCGCCCGACCCGCACGCTGTACCAGTACACACTGCAGGACGCGAATATCGACGAGCTGAACCAGTGGGCGCCCAAGGTCTATGAGAAGCTGAAGACGCTGCCGCAGCTGCGCGACGTCGCCACCGACGAGCAGACCGGCGGCACCACCCTGACGCTCGACATCGACCGCGACGCCGCCGCCCGCTACGGCATCCAGCCGCAGCTGATCGACGACACCCTCTACGACGCCTTCGGCCAACGCCAGGTGGCGCAGTACTTCACCCAGGTCAACAGCTACCATGTGGTGATGGAGGTGCTGCCGCAGCTGCAGGACAAGCCCTCGGCGATCGACCGGATCTACATCAAGTCGCCGCTGACCGGGGAGCAGGTGCCGATCAGCGCCCTGGCGCATTGGACCACCCGGCCAACGGCCTTCCTGTCGATCAACCACCAGGGCCAGTTCCCGGCGGTGACGCTGAGCTTCAACCTGGCGCAGGGCGTGGCCCTGGGCGACGCGGTGACGGTGATCCAGCAGGCCGAGCAGGAGATGGGCGTGCCGGCCTCGCTGACCGGCACCTTCCAGGGCAACGCCCAAGCCTTCCAGTCCTCGCTGGCCAGCGAGCCCGCCCTGGTCGCGGCGGCCTTGATCGTGATCTACATCATCCTCGGCGTGCTGTATGAGAGCTACATCCACCCGCTGACGATCCTGTCGACCCTGCCCTCGGCCGGCGCCGGCGCCCTGATGATGCTGATGCTGTTCGGCTTCGACTTCAGCGTCATCGCGCTGATCGGCGTCATCCTCCTGATCGGCATCGTCAAGAAGAACGGCATCATGATGGTCGATTTCGCCATCCAGGCGGAGCGCGACCAGGGGCTGGCGCCGTTCGACGCGATCCGGCAGGCCTGCCTGATGCGCTTCCGCCCGATCATGATGACGACGATGGCGGCGCTCTTGGGCGGCCTGCCGCTGATGCTGGGCTCCGGCACGGGGTCGGAGCTGCGGCAGCCGCTGGGCTACGCCATGGTCGGCGGCCTGATCCTGAGCCAGGCCCTGACCCTGTACACGACGCCGGTGGTCTACCTGTATCTCGACAAGCTCCGGGTCTGGCTGGCCAGCCGCCGGTCGCAGGGCGGCGCCATGGCGCCGAACCTGGCCCCCGAGGCTGCGCCGGGGGAGTGAGCCGGCGCGCTGGAGTGCGGCGGTGTCACCCCTTCGGCGGATAGGCGTGGCGCTCGCCGTTCGGATCTTCGACCGTCCAGCCTTCGGCGTCCGACCCCGCGAGGTAGTCCGGCCCGACCGGCACCTTGCCGCGGCCGCCCGGGATGTCGAGGACATAGGTCGGCTGGGCCAGGCCCGACAGCCGGCCACGCAGCGCCTGCATGATCCGACGCCCGTCCTCGATGCCGGTGCGGAACTGCGCCGTGCCGGGGGCGAGGTCGCCGTGGTGCAGGTAGTAGGGCTTGATCCGCAGGCGCACGAAGTCGCGGAACAGCTGCTCCAGCACCGCCGGGTCGTCGTTGACGCCGCGCAGCAGCACGGTCTGCGACACCAGCGCGATGCCGGCATCGGCCAAGCGGCGGATCGCGTCCCTTGCCGCCGGGGTCAGCTCGCGCGGATGGTTGCTGTGGATGGCCAGCCAGACGGCGCTGTCCTGCGCCTGCAGCGCCGCCACCAGCTCGGGGGTCACCCGCTCCGGCTCCACCACCGGCACCCGGCTGTGCAGCCGGACCACGCCGAGATGCGGAATGGCGTCGAGCCGCGCCACCACATCGGCTAGGCGGCGCGGCGCCAGCATCAGCGGGTCGCCGCCGGTCAGGATCGCCTCCCACACCTGCGGCCGGGCCCGGATGTAGTCGATCGCGGCCGCCACCTCGGCCTCGCCCATCGCCTCGCCGCCCGGCCCGACCATCTCGCGCCGGAAGCAGAAGCGGCAATAGACCGGGCAGGCGTGCAGCAGCTTCAAGAGCACCCGGTCCGGATAGCG
Source organism: Inquilinus sp. OTU3971 (assembly GCF_038440215.1). Taxonomy (NCBI): domain Bacteria; kingdom Pseudomonadati; phylum Pseudomonadota; class Alphaproteobacteria; order Rhodospirillales; family Rhodospirillaceae; genus Inquilinus; species Inquilinus sp. OTU3971. The sequence continues at coordinate 50,480 of NZ_JASATH010000018.1, forward strand.
GTGGACCAACCCCGGGATCGGGCTGTGGGCGCCGTCACCGATCGGGTCGGCCAGCTCCTCCGGCCGGGTCTCCAGCTCGGCCGCGCCGGGCACGAACTGGCGGGCGATCGGGTCGTCAGGATCCGTCGGGTCGACCAGATCCGCCATCGCTGGCGTCACCGCGATGGCGTAGCGCGCCGCGACGTCGCGCAGCTCCGCGAGTCGCTCATGCCCTGCCAGGCCAGCCTCGACCAATGCCTCGGGCGTCCGCAGACGCTGCGGACTCAGATGTCCATCTTTCGGCATGGTCAGGCGGGGCTGAGCTCGCGCGGCAGCTTGAAGGTGATGGTCTCGACCGTGGTCGGCTCCGACTGGATGCTGACGGCGTAGCGCTTGTGCAGCTCGCTCATCACCTCCTCGACCAGCACCTCGGGCGCCGAGGCGCCGGCGGTGATACCGAGGGTGGCGATGCCGTCGAACCAGGACCAGTCGAGATCCGCCGCCCGCTGCACCAGCATCGCCTTGTCGCAGCCGGCACGGCGCGCGACCTCGACCAGCCGCACCGAGTTGGAGGAGTTCGGCGCGCCGATCACCAGCACCGCGTCGCAATGCGGGGCGATCACCTTGATCGCCTCCTGCCGGTTTGTGGTGGCGTAGCAGATGTCCTGCTTGTTCGGCGCCGAGATGGTCGGGAACTTGGCCTTCAGCGCGTCGACGATCGCGACCGTGTCGTCCAGCGACAGCGTGGTCTGGGTGGCGAAGGCGAGGTTGTCGGGGTCCTCGACCTCCAGCGTCGCCACGTCCTCGACCGATTCGACCAGCCGCACCGCGCCGGGTGGCAGCTGGCCCATGGTGCCGATCACCTCCGGATGGCCGGCATGGCCGATCAGGATCACGGTGTGGCCGGTGCGGTAGTGCCGCTCGGCCTCGCGATGCACCTTGCTGACCAGCGGGCAGGTGGCGTCGAGATACAGGAGCTTGCGCCGCTCCGCCTCCGCCGGCACCGATTTCGGCACGCCATGGGCGGAGAACACGACCGGCGCGTCGTTCGGCACCTCGTCCAGCTCCTCGACGAAGATCGCGCCCTTGGCCTCCAGCGTCTCGACCACGAAGCGGTTGTGCACGATCTCGTGCCGAACATAGACCGGGGCGCCGTACTTCTCGATCGCCCGCTCGACGATCTGGATGGCGCGGTCGACGCCGGCGCAGAACCCGCGCGGCGAGGCCAGCATCACCGTCAAGGACGGCAGCGCGTCCCGCGCATCCGCGCCTGCGCTTGTGCCAGCCTGTGCCATTTCCTATGGTCCTGAACCCGTTGTTGAAGGAGAGGGCGATGCCCGCCGAAGTCTCGCGCCGCGACCCTAATATAGGTGCTCTCTCAAGAAAAGCGCGGTACGGCGTCTCAGGTCGACTCCTATCGAGGCGACTCTGGGCCGGCGGTTCCGTCCTCCTGCTGGCAGGGCTATCAGCCTGTGGTGGCGAGAATGCGGCGCAGCGCGCGGGACTGCGCTGCCCGCAGATCGTGATTCCGCAAGAGGCCGCGGTCTACGACCTGGTGCGCAACAACAGCACCAATCCGAAGGACGTGCTGGTCGAGGCCCGGATTACCAACACCCGCGGCGACTGCACCTATGGCGACAACGCCGTGACCATGAACGTGAACGTCGAGTTCACCGCCTGGCGCGGCCCGGCCGCTTGGCTGGAGAAGGACGTCCCGGTGCAGTATTTCGTCGCGGTCACCGATGCGCAGGACCGGATCCTGAACAAGGCCACCTTCGACGTGAAGATCCCGGTGCCCCGGCTGCAGGTCACCCCGCGCGAGACCATCCAGGAGCCGCTGGAGCAGGTGATCCCGGTGTCCAGCCCGGCCGAGGGCGGCTCGTACAAGGTGATGATCGGCTTCCAGCTGACGCCGCAGCAGCTGGAGTTCAACAAGCACCGCAACGACCCGCGGACGCCCGGCGCGGCCGCCCAGGCCGCCGGCCGCCGCACCATCGCCCCGGTGGTGCCCGACCCGCGCGACCCGGACCCGAACCTGCCCCAGTGACGGGAACAGTGGCGGCGGCGGAACGATAAAGGTCGCGGATTGACTTTTTCGGCGCGCCGGACGAGTGTCCGGCAGCGCATTGATACGGCCTACGACCCTGGCGGGAGAGACTGGAACCGCGGAACCGCGGAACCGGCGCCGAAGGAGCAAACGCCCCGGAAACTCTCAGGCCAAAGGACCGTCAGGGTAAGGCACTCTGGAGAGCAGGCAGCGACGCCGGTCGCTGTCTCACCGATGGGGTAAGCCGGACAGGGTTCCCGGCGATTCTCTCAGGTCCCAGACAGAGGGGGTGGCGCGCGGGAATCGTCCCGCACGCCCCAACTTTGTCGACGAGGACCTGGGACCGTGACCGATACCCCCCTGCAGCGCACGCCATTGTTCGACCTGCATGTCGAGCTCGGCGGCAAGATGGTCCCCTTCGCCGGCTACGAGATGCCGGTGCAGTACCCGGCCGGAATCCTCAAAGAACACCTGCACACCCGCGCCGAGGCCGGGCTGTTCGACGTCAGCCATATGGGCCAGGCCTGGCTGGAGGCCGAGCCGGGCGAGGACGCGGCGGCGCTGATCGAGACGCTGCTGCCGGGCGACATCGCCGCCCTGGCGCCGGGCCGCATCCGCTATTCCCTGCTGCTGAACGACGAGGGCGGCATCCTCGACGACCTGATGGTCACCCGCACGCCAGACCCGGCGCGGCTGTTCCTGGTGGTCAACGCCGCCTGCAAGGACGCCGATTTCGCCCATATCGCGGCGAAGCTGGCCGGCCGTGCCCGGCTGGTGCGGCTGGACGACCGCGCCCTGATCGCGCTGCAGGGCCCGAAGGCGGCCGCCGTCCTGGCCCGCCACGCCTTCGGCGCCGACGACCTGGCCTTCATGGAAGCCGGCACCTTCGCCCTCGACCGGGTCGAATGCATGATCAGCCGGTCCGGCTATACCGGCGAGGACGGGTTCGAGATCTCGGTCCCGGCCGAGGAGGCGGAGCGCATCGCCCGCTTCCTGCTGGTGGAGCCGGAGGTGGCGCCGATCGGCCTCGGCGCCCGCGACTCGCTGCGGCTCGAGGCCGGCCTGTGCCTCTACGGCCATGACATCGACACCACCACGACCCCGGTTGAGGCCGGCCTGTCCTGGACCATCGGCAAGCGCCGCCGCGCCGAAGGCGGCTTCCCCGGCGCCGAGCGCATCCTGAAGCAGCTGGCCGAGGGGCCGGCGCGCAAGCGCGTCGGCGTCAAGCCGGACGGCCGGGCCCCGGCGCGGGAAGGCACGCCGATCCTGGCCGCCGACGGGCGCGAGATCGGCCGCGTCACCTCGGGCGGCTACGGCCCCTCGATCGCCGGGCCGGTCGCCATGGGTTACGTCGAGGCCGGCTTCGCCGCCCCCGGTACGCCCGTCACCCTCCTGATCCGCGACAAGGCGCATCCGGCGACGGTCGTCGCCCTGCCCTTCGTCGCCCCGAACTTCCACCGCTGACCGAACAGGGAGATCAGCATCATGAGCGAGCTTCGCTACACCCAGGACCATGAATGGATCCGCGTCGACGGCGACACGGCCGTCGTCGGTATCAGTTCTCACGCGGAGAAGGCGCTGGGCGACGTCGTCTTCGTCGAGCTGCCCGAGGTCGGCCGGAAGCTGGACCGTGGCGAACCGTTCGGAACGGTCGAGTCGGTCAAGGCGGTGAGCGAACTCTTCGCCCCGGCCTCCGGCGAGGTCATCGCGGTGAACGAAGAGCTCAGTTCAAGCCCGGAGCTTGTCAACGAGGACCCAACCGGCGACGGCTGGTTCATCAAGCTGAAGCCGTTCGATTCCGGCGCCCTCAAGGAGCTGATGGACCAGGCGGCCTACGACGCCTTCCTCAAGGATGCCGAATGATGCGTTACCTGCCCCTGACCGATTCCGACCGCCGCGACATGATCGCGGCGGTCGGCGCCGGTTCGGTCGACGAGCTGTTCCGCGACGTGCCGCACAGCGCGCGGCTGCCCGGCCCCCTGACCGAGCTGCCGCCGCACCAAGGCGAGCTGGAGGTCGAGCGCGCGCTCGGCGCCATGGCGGCGAAGAACGTGCCCGCCGGCTCGGTGCCGTTCTTCTGCGGCGCCGGCGCCTATCGCCACCACGTCCCGGCCACGGTCGACTACCTGATCCAGCGCGGCGAGTTCCTGACCAGCTACACGCCGTACCAGCCCGAGGTCACCCAGGGCACGCTGCAATACCTGTTCGAGTTCCAGACCCAGGTCGCGCTGCTGACCGGGATGGAGGTCGCCAACGCCTCGATGTATGACGGCTCCACCGCCTGCGCCGAGGCCATCATGATGGCGAACCGGGTCACCCGCCGCCGCCGCGCGGTGATCTCCGGCGGGCTGCACCCGCACTACCGCGACGTCTGCCGCACCCATGCCGACTTCACCGGCTTCACCCTGGACGAGGCGACGCCCTGCCCCGACGGGGTCGAGGATCTGGCGAGCCGGATCGACGACACGACCTCCTGCGTCGTGGTCCAGAACCCGTCGGTGTTCGGCCATGTGCACGACTTGTCGGCCCTGGCCGAGGCCTGCCACGCCAAGGGCGCGCTGCTGGTCGTGGCGGTCACCGAGGTGGTGTCGCTGGGCCTGATGACCCCGCCGGGCGAGATGGGCGCCGACATCGTGGTCTGCGAGGGCCAGTCGATCGGCAATTCGCTGAACTTCGGCGGCCCCTATGTCGGCCTGTTCGCCACCCGCGAGAAGTTCCTGCGCCAGATGCCCGGCCGGCTGTGCGGCCAGACCGTCGACGCCGAGGGCAAGCGCGGCTATGTGCTGACCCTGTCGACGCGCGAGCAGCACATCAAGCGCGAGAAGGCGACCAGCAACATCTGCACCAACAGCGGATTGTGCGCCCTGGCTTTCACCATCCACCTGTCGCTGCTGGGCGAGGCGGGGCTCACTAGGCTGGCGCGGATCAACCACGCCAAGGCCGTGACCCTGGCGGCCAAGCTGGCCAAGGTGCCGGGCGTGGCGGTGCTGAACGACAGCTTCTTCAACGAGATCACCATCCGCCTGCCGAAGCCGGCGGAGCCGGTGATCGACGCGCTGGCCAAGCGGCGCATCCTGGGCGGCGTGCCGGTCAGCCGGATCTACGCCAACCGCCCGGCCTTCGCCGATCTGCTGCTGGTGGCGGCGACCGAGACCAACACCGAGGCCGATATCGACGCGCTGTGCGCCGGCCTGTCGGAGGTGCTGTGATGACCCAGGCTGACACCTTCACCGGCAACCGCGGCCTCGACATCGAGGAGGCGCTGATCTTCGAGCAGGACAGCCCCGGCCATTGCGGCGTCGACCTGCCGGAGCCTTCGACCGCCGAGCTGCGCCTGGGCGAGGTCAAGCCGCGCGCCCGGGTCGGCCTGCCCGGCCTGGCCGAGCCGACGGTGATGCGCCACTACACCCGCCTGTCGCGGATGAACATGGCGATCGACACCGCGCTGTACCCGCTCGGCTCCTGCACCATGAAGCACAATCCGCGGCTGAACGAGCGGATGGCCCGGCTGCCCGGCTTCGCCGACATCCACCCGCTGCAGCCGGTTTCGACCGTGCAGGGCGCGTTGGAGCTGATCGACACGCTGGCACATTGGCTGAAGACGCTGACCAACATGCCGGCCGTGGCCCTGTCCCCGGCCGCCGGCGCGCATGGCGAGCTGTGCGGCATGATGGCGATCCACGCCGCCCAGGAGGCCCGCGGCGAGGGCCATCGCCGGCGGGTGCTGGTGCCGGAATCGGCGCATGGCACCAACCCGGCGACGGCGGCGGCGATCGGCTACACGGTCGACGCCATCCCGGCGACGGCGGACGGCCATGTCGACCTCGCCGCGCTGAAGGCCAAGCTGGGGCCGGACGTGGCGGCGATCATGCTGACCAACCCGAACACCTGCGGCCTGTTCGAGCGCGACATCGTCGAGATCGCGCGGGTGGTGCACGAGGCCGGCGCCTTCTTCTACTGCGACGGCGCCAACTTCAACGCCATCGTCGGCCGGGTGCGCCCGGGCGACCTCGGCGTCGACGCCATGCACATCAACCTGCACAAGACCTTCTCCACCCCGCATGGCGGCGGCGGCCCGGGCTCCGGCCCGGTGGTGCTGTCGGCGGCGCTGGCGCCCTACGCCCCGATCTCGGCCGTGGTGCACGACGCCGACGGTTTCCGCGTCGCCGAGCATGTCGGCCGCCCGGGCGCGCCGCAGCACAGCTTCGGCCGGCTGAAGGCGTTCCACGGCCAGATGGGCATGTTCGTCCGGGCGCTGGCCTACATGATGAGCCACGGCGCCGACGGGTTGTGGCAAGTGGCCAGCGACGCGGTGCTGAACGCCAACTACGTGCAGGCCCGGCTGAGGGACGTGCTGACCCCGGCCTTCGACAACGGCTATTGCATGCATGAGGCGCTGTTCGACGACCGGGCGCTGAAGGACACCGGCGTCACCACACTCGACATCGCCAAGGCGATGATCGACGAGGGCTTCCACCCGATGACCATGTACTTCCCGCTGGTGGTGCATGGCGCGATGCTGATCGAGCCGACCGAGACCGAGAGCAAGGCGACGCTGGACCAGTTCATCGGCATGATGCGGTCGCTGGTGGAGAAGGCGAAGTCCGGCCAGGCGGAGTGGTTCAAGGGCGCGCCCTACCACGCCCCGCGCCGGCGCCTGGACGAGACCGGAGCGGCCCGCAAGCCGGTGCTGCGCTGGACGCCCGAGGCCCCGCTGGCCCAGGCCGCGGAGTAGGAAGCCGGAGCCGGGCCCCTTCCCTCCGGGGACGGGGCCCGGAACCGTGCCTCAGGCGAAACCGAGGAACAGCGCGAGCGAGCGGTTGACGGCGACCATCATGTCGTCCTCGAGCCGGCCGAACGGCTCCCCGAGCCTCTTGCGCTTCACCGTCATCGCCTTGTCCACCAGGATCTGCGACGGCTTGCGCAGGCCATTCCCGGGTGTCGGCTGCACCGTCAGGCGGATGAGCGGCGCGTCGACCAGCGCGCCGGAGAGCAGCAGCACCGTCACCGTGCCCGTCGCGGGAAACTGATCCGACTGGATGACGAGGGCGGGCCGGGGCTTGCCGAAGTCGCCCGGCATGGCGACCGTCGCGAGGTCGCCGCGCCTCATTCAGGAAGGTCGTCCATGTCGGCCAGCGCCGCGTCCATGAGTTCCTGCAGGTCCCGATCCGCAGCATCGGCCTTCGCCACCAGCAGGGACTGGCGGCGGCATTCCTCCGCAAACCCCGGCTGCCGGGTGTCGGGAACCCAGATTTGGAGCGGACGCAACCCAGCCGCCCGCAAGGACTCGCGACGCTTCTGGACCCTCTTGCTGACCGGGGTGGCCATGCGGCCTCCAGACAATATCGTTACATGTAACGATAAGTGGAGATTGCAGCCCGGTCAAGCAAGGCTGAAATCCCATCTCGTGAGGAACACTTCGGCTATCGTCCCCACGAAACGTCTTCCAACCGCCGTCCCATCGCGGCATCATCGCCTCGCGCCGCTTGGCGCGGCACACGCCTGAGGGGGCGAGATGGGGGCGCGATGGCACGCAAGGCTGTGACGAGTGCGCAGGCGCAGGCCATCGGCCCCTATTCGCACGGCGTGGTGGGACGCAGCGATCTGCTCTTCCTCTCCGGCCAGACCCCGATCAGCCCTGTCACCGGCCGCTTGGTCGAGGGCGACGCCGCCGCCCAGACCGAGCAGTGCCTGGCCAATCTGAGCCATGTTCTGGCTGCGGCGGACCTGAATTTCGACGCGGTGGTGAAGGTCAATGTGTTCCTGACCGACATGGAGGATTTCGCCGCCATGAACGCGGTCTATGAGCGCCATTTCCGGGCACCCTACCCGGCCCGCTCGACCATCGGCGTCGCCGCCCTGCCGCTCGGCGCCAGGGTCGAGATCGAGATGATTGCCGCCATGCCGCGGGAGTGAAAGAAAACCGGCGCTCGAAAGAATCCCTATCGACCCTGGCGCTCAAACCACGCGGCCCTATCGCAGCCGCAAAGGAACCTGACCGCTATACCGTTGTCCTCGAGTGTTGCGCGATGATCCAGCCAATCACTGTCGGTCGCGTTAACCACTGGGACATTTTCCCGATGAGCCAGCGCCGCGAACTTTCGATCGCTCGGATCAAATCCCGTATCGATCAGAGCCTGCGGCAGGTCGGCATATTCGCCATCCTCCCGTCGAGGCAGTTCGACGCGCTCGATCAAGCGCGGAGCACTGTTGAGCACCTCTTGGTAGAATCTATCACCTACTCCAGGCTGGCCACCGGCGTTTAAGTGCTTCCGATACTCGCCTTGGATCTCGCCGGCGAAATCGACCAGGATCCTCCCAGATTTGAGAATGCCTTGAAGGAAGCTGATCGCCGCCATTCGACAGTCAGCGGATGGTGGGTGCGCCTCCTTCGGCTCGGGCCGACCGTTGGCGACGATCGGCACGTTCGTGTCGACAACGCAACGCTTCATTCCGCGGCTTTCATCCGCTTCAATCGAGCGAGCTCCGCCTTTGCCGCCTCTGAAAAAGCATCCCCCATGAATCTATTTGGCCAATTATGGATATTTCCGAACAAATCAACATCGAGCGGGGTCAATGTAGACGTCCCTCTTGGGGCATCACAGAAATAAAGCTTCACATCTTCAGCACTGACTGCTTCCTCTGCAATTCTTCTCTGCAAGCGTAACAGCAAGTGCTCAGAGTGGCTTTCCAAAATTACTTGTACTCGACGATGAGTCGCAGCTTGGATGATTACGTCAGCAAGACCAGCCTGCGCCAACGGGTGAAGGTGGATCTCCGGCTGCTCCAGAATCACGGTCGAGCCTTCAGGTACATATTGTAGCAAGGTCACAACTGGCAGTACCTGAGAAACACCAAAACCGACATCGGTCAACAGCACCTCGCTCGCTCCAGCCCTGGTTCTAACTCGCGCCTGCCATCGATTCGATCCGTCAGCAATCTCAACGACGCTGAAGTTCTCGATCAGCCCCATTTCACGCAGCCAATAGGCGATCATCTCCTGAAATGGCCCAAGCCTCGCCTTATATTTCAGATTGCGTTTCTCGCCGACCTCCGTTGCCGCAAGAATAGCATCGATCGCTCGTTCCCCCCTTTGCCCGACATCCGTCGGCCGTGACCGTGCCCATAAATAGTCACGCTGCGGAAATTCTCTAAGCGGTCCAAGATAGTAGATCTGATCAAGTTCAGCCTCATATGCCGCTTCAAGATCGGCCAAAAACCCGGCATTCTGGAAATACGTTCGCGCTTGGTCTGGAAAGGCATAGCTCTTGATAGGGCCTGGCAATTGCCATGCTCGCCCCTGCGTCCGAATGAACGCGAAACCATCGGACCCTGCGGTCGACCGATCAGGCGCCAGCGCGAATTTTGTCTGGTCGGCACCACGCGACGCCAGAGAAAATTCAAGGCCGCCTAGACGGTAAGCAAGAGCCGTTGCCACAGGCGCCCTCTGCTGGACCGAAACTTTTGCTTCCAACTCGAATCTTCGGTCGCGCGTGATCTCCGCAACCCGACTGCCAGTCGGGTCATTCAGCACCAGATCCGCATCGCGTTGGAAGCTGGCGGTCCAAGCGATTTCCCGACTTTCATCATGACCGCGGATCGCATCTCGGATGGTGCCGAGTTGGACGAGACCACCATTCAATTCCAAGGAGATCGCCCGATCCGTCGCGTCCTTCGTCTGTTTCAGCAACAGCAGGAACTGAATCAGGCTGGTCTTGCCGGACGAGTTGGTGCCGAACACGCCCGTGATCCGGCCGCAGGCCAGATCGGCTTCAGCCCAGGACTTGAAATTGGTGAATCGAAGCGCGGTCAGCATGGGAATACCTTACAGCACACGATCAGCGGGATGAAGGTTGCCAACACGCTTGGTCGTGAACCTCACTGCAGATATCCCCAGCGCTCGACCGCCGGCTCGGCCGAGGCCCATGTCCAGGTCTCGCCCTGGCGGCAGATCGAGCCGACATAGATCCCGCGCGTGGCCTTGGCGCCCTCGCCCTGCTCGACCGTGACCAGGATCTCCTTGCAGCTGGCCAGCGGCGTGTCGATCAGGCGGGTGACCTGGACCGCGCCGTTCTCGTCGGCATAGCCGAAGGGCAGGTCGTGCTCGACCCGCCACAGCCGGGTCTCGCCCTCTTGCATCCCGCCGGCGACGCCGGCGATCACGTCCTGCTCGTCCTGGTGCAGGTCGCGCATCACCGACTTCACCCCGGCGGCGACCGCGGCCCGGGTGCCCATGCCGACGCTGTAGCCGACCACCGGGTTGGCGGTGATGGCGCCGACCGTGCCGCCGGTGGCGATGCCGCTGACATCCGCCACCATGCTGCAGCCGGCCAGCGGCAGCATCAGCCCGGGCAGCAGGCGCAGCAGCCAGCGGAGACGGCGCCGCCGCCCCGTCACTGCAGCGATCCCCACCGCTCCGTCGCCGGCTCGGCCGAGGCCCATTTCCAGCTCTCGCCGTTCTGGCAGATCACGGCGACGTAGAAGGCCTTATCCTTCCCATCCTCGACCGAGAACACGATCTCCTTGCAGGCCAGAGGCGGCGCGCCGATCAGCCGGCTGACCGTGACCTGGCCCTGCTCATCCGCCTCGATCGGCACGTCATGGGCGATGTCCCAGCGTGCCACCTGGCCGACCGCCAGCGGCCCGGCGGCCGCGGCGATCCGGTCCTGCTCGGCCTGGTGCACCTTGCGCTCGCCATACTGCAGCCCGGCGCTGGCAACGGAGCGGACGCCGAGGCCGATGCCGGTCGCCACCAGGGCGTTGTCGGTGACCGCCGTGGCCGCCGCCGCGCCGCCGACGCCGGCAAGATCCGCCGTGCCCTCATGCAGCAGAGAGCTGCAGCCGCCGAGCCCCAGGGCTGAAACCAGAAAGAAAACCGCAATCGAGAGTCTGCATGGTCCGGCAGGCATCGCACCGTCTTGCGCCACGGTCTTCGGATCGTCGAGCCGAATTGCGAATCACCGTAACATCAACTTGTTACAAATGTCGATGAAGGTAGAATCTCAATTGCTTCCGGCTTTGGGAGCATCGTGTGCCGCGGCCCCACTGGCGGCGCGGCGGCGCCGTGCTATATCGTGCGGCCGGCGCCGGAAGTCGGAGGAACGCCTTGGGTCGTGTGGTCGCGGCGGTCGCCTATGCCGACGGGCAACGGGTTGCCGAAATCGCCCTGTCGGAGGGCAAGAGCTGGTCGGAGAAGCCCGGCCATTTCGTCTGGATCGGCATCCACGAGCCGGAAGAGCCGGAGCTGCGCGACCTGGCGCAGCAGTTCGGGCTGCACCCGCTGGCGATCGAGGACGCGCTGCACGCGCATCAGCGGCCGAAGCTGGAGACCTATGGCGACGCCCTGTTCGTGGTGCTGCGCACCGCGCATCGGGTGAAGGACGAGACCGAGTTCGGCGAGACCTACATCTTCATCGGCCCCGGCTACGTCATCTCGGTGCGGCACGGCCCCTCCTCCTCCTACGCCAAGGTGCGGGAGCGGGCGGAGGCCGCCCCCTTGCTGCTGAAGCACGGCGAGGATTTCGTGCTGTACTCGATCCTCGACTTCGTGGTCGACAACTACTCGCCCGTGGTCGACGCGATCGAGACCGAGGTCACGGCTCTGGAGCAGCGCGTGCTGAAGGCGCCGCTGACCGCCGCCGACATCGAACGGATTCACGCGCTGCGCCGCGAGCTGCTGGTGATCCGCCGCACCGTGACCCCGACGGCCGAGGTGTGCAAGCAGCTGGAGCACACCGAAGCGGGGTGCATCGACCAGGCGATCCACCCCTATTTCCGTGACGTCGCCGACCATGTGAAGCGGGTCAGCGACCATATCGATGCGCTGCGTGAGATCGTCACCCACACCTTCGAGGCCGGTCTGCTGCTGGAGGCTTCGCGGCAGAACCAGGTGCAGCGCAAATTCGCCGGCTGGGCCGCGATCCTGGCGGTGCCGACCGCGATCGCCGGCATCTACGGCATGAACTTCGACAACATGCCGGAGCTGCGCTTGCCCTACGGCTATTTCGTGGTGCTGGGCGTGATCGCCGGCCTCTGCGGCTTCCTGTTCTGGCGGTTCAAGCGCTGGGGCTGGCTGTAGCGGCCCCGCGTCACTGCGGTGGGGTGCCCGGATCGGGGATCGGCCCGCAATACTTGAACTCCCGGCGATTGATGTAGATCGATCCGTTCCTCGCGACATAGCGAGCCTCCCACGCCTCCTCGTCCCCGCGACCAGGGCAGTCGATATTGGTCCGCCTGCCTCCCGCAATCCGGCCCGTCTCCGAAGCGTCGACGATCAGGCGATCCGGATGGCGGCTGTCATATTCGACCTTCTGGACCTTGGCGGGACGGGCGGACCAGGACTTGATCAGGCTGGGATCAAGGACAGTCGGACCGGTGCGGCAGAGCGTTTCCGGCCGTGCGTAGAAGCCGTCCTTGAGCTCGGGCTGTGCCCCGATCGTGAAGGCAAGGACCAGCATGCCGGCGGCCAGCAGGAGCGCCGGCCGCTCCGCCAGCCACAAGAGGGCCGCGCGCCCCTTCCGTCGAGGTCGGGTCACCGTGGAGAGAGGTCCGGTCATGGCGTCCGCGCCAGCCAGTCGGCCGCGAAGATCCGGTCGGCCGCGGTCTCGGCGTGCAGCAGCAGCGGCGGCCCCTCCGCGGCACCGCGGCGGAACAGGTGCTGAAACGGCATCGCACCGACCGACATGGCTCCTCCCTGCCGCGATTGTGCCATGCCGCGGCGTGGGGCGCGATCGATCCCCGCTTGCCAGCGCGCCGGGACTGCGGTTCAACACGGCATGACCGATCCCTTCGACACCGACGACCTCGCCCCCGAGCCCGTGGCGGCGGAGGATGAGTGCCCGCGCTGCCTGAAGCCGGCGGCGCTGTGCGTCTGCGACACGGTGGTGCCGATCGAGAACCGGATCGGCCTCTTGATCCTGCAGCACCCGCAGGAGCAGGCGAAGGAGCTGGGCACTGCCCGGCTGACCGCCCTGCACCTGACCGACGCCGTGTTCAAGATCGGCCTGTCCTGGCCCAGCCTGGCCGCGGCGCTGGGCCGGCCGGCCGACCCGAAGCGCTGGGCGGTGCTGTATCTCGGCTCGATGCGGCCGGAGGATTTCCCGCCGGGGCGCGAGCTGGTGGTGCTGGACCGGAAGGGCGCCCTCCTGCCCGAGCAGGAGGCGGCGCTGGACGAGATCGAGGGCGTGGTGGTGCTGGACGGTACCTGGAGCCAGGCCAAGACGCTGTGGTGGCGCAACGCCTGGATGCTGAAGGGCCGACGCATCGCGCTGAAGCCGCAGCGCCCCTCGCTGTACGGCAAGCTGCGGCGCGAGCCCCGGCGCGAGGCGCTGTCGACGCTGGAATCCTCGGCCTTCCTGCTGAGCCGGCTGGAAGGGCGGCCGGAGATCGAGACCGCGCTGCTGGCCGGCTTCGCCCGGATGCTCGACCGCTACCGCGCCACCCAGCCGGGGGGGGCGGGCGCCCGCCCGGCCCCAGAGCCCGGGCGCCCCCCCGCCCGGCCGGCCCGGGCGCGCGCCGAGCAGGGGGAGTGGTTATGTCGGGTGGGGGGGGGGGGGGGCGGGGTGCGCCCGGAGGCGGCCGGCGCCCGCGCCCACGCCGCGGGGGGGGCCGGCCGCTCCCCGGCCCGATCGGCGCCGGCC